>JABWCD010000008.1 GCA_013359265.1 Candidatus Hydrogenedentota bacterium | reverse complement strand
TCGACGAGCAGGCGCGCGGCGTGCGGCGCAAGGCCCGTGCGCGGCGCAAGCTCGCGCGCCGCCGCCATGATGTCGGCGTCGTCGCGGCTGTCCATGAGTTGTTCGATGAGCGCTTGTGCTTCCACGTCGTTTGTTCCGTGCGCCGTCCCGCCGGCACGTGCACCGTCACCTTCGGTGAACCGGGCGCGCGATGTTTCATATACTACACGGCCGTGCCGGATCGAATCCGCGGACCCAATTGCGCCGCGCGGGGATTCATACAGAGGCGGCTTGCGGCGGCGGATGGGTCGGCCGGGACACATCGTACACCACGCACGCGCGGAGGAGGAATCGAATACCGTGGCATCGGTCAGGGCGGGATCGGTCTTTCTCGTGTCTTGCGCCGCGCTTTCGTACGAGGTGCTGCTGACGCGGTACTTCGCCGTCGCAAGCTGGTCCGAGTACGGGTACTGGGTAATCTCGATCGCCATGACCGGCTTTGCGGTCAGCGGTGTGCTCCTGGCGCTGTTTCGCAGTGCGGCGCTGGCGCGAAAAGAGTTTCTCTTTCGCGCGCTGCCCCTCCTGTTGATGGTCGCCGCGGCAGCGGGCTATTACTTCACCACGATCAATCCGTTCAATCCGCTCGAACTGCAGAATGCCGTCCTGTGGAAGTCGCAATTGGCGAACATCGGCAAGTTTTACGCGGCGCTCTTCCCATTCTACTTCCTCAGCGGTTTCTTTCTCGGCCTCAGTTGGTCGGCGTTTCAAAGCGAGGTCGCGAAACTATACGCAGCGGATCTTATCGGCGCGGGCGTGGGCGCGACCGCAATTCTCGTGCTGATGTTCGTCGTTCATCCGTTCTACCTGATTTGCGCCGTGCCGCTCGTCCTGTTCGTCGCCGCACTGCTGAACGCGCCGAAGACGGGGGGCGCGCGGACGTGGAGTTACGCGGCGCTGGCGATTGTTGTCGTCGCAGCATGCGAAGTCTCCGCGATCGCGTTCAACAAGGCGCGCTTCTTCGAATACAAATCGATCTATCCCGTGATGAACGTGCAGGACAACAAAGTCCTCGAATCGTACCGCACGCCGCGCGGCTACTACCTGTTGCTCGACAACTTCACGGAGCGCCGCGACCTCGCGCTGTCGAACAACCTCGGCCTCATGGGCTCCACGGGCACGCCTGCATCGCCGGGCCTGTACAAGGACGGCAACCGCATGGCGTCGATCCTTCCGGGCGGCGAGATCGATTTGTCCTACGTGCCCGCGGCGTTGAGTTCGCTGCCGTACACGCTGCGGCCCGCCGCGCGCGCGCTGCTCGTCGGATCGAGCGGCGGGTATCGGCCGATCGAAGTGCAAACCGGCTATCTGGGCGTCGTCGATTGCCTCGCGATCGAATCCGACCCGATCATGTTCAACCTTGCCGCTCAGGCGTTTGACGCACTGTCCCTGGATCGCAGCCGGATCGTGCGCGCGTCGCCACAGGCGGTGCTGGCGCGCGAAACGAAACCGTTCGACGTGATCGACGTCTCCGACGATTACATGGACGAAGGACCCGCGAACAAGTACGCTTTCACCGTCGATGCCATTCAAGCGTACATGCGCGCGCTGGCGCCGGACGGAATCGTCTCGATTCCAATCTCGATTCGCGAGTTTCCCGTGTATGCGGTGCGCCTCGCGGAAACAGCCCGTGTTGCGTTGCGCGATCTACCCAATCCGGAACAACACATCGTCGTCTACCGAAGCGAATGGACGGCACGCATCCTGATCTCGAAGGCGGCGTTTTCGGCGGACGATCTCGAGTTGATAAGGAAGTTCTGTTCCGATCTGTCGTTCGACACCAGCTATTTCGCGGGGATCGATCCCGCTGCGGTGGAAGTATGGAATGAGCTTCCGCCGGTGTCGTTCGAGACGAAGACCGAGGACACGAGCCGCGAAGGACCACAGGATGCGCTGCGCGACGACCTGATCGCGTTGTTTGGCCCCGACGGCGACGCGTTTCGTGCGGAAAGCTTTTTCAATCTCACGCCGTCAACCGCGGACCGCCCGTATCTGAATTACGTCTTCCGACCCTCACGCCTGGGCAGTCTGCTCGACAAGCTGGAAATTGTGCCCCACGAGGAAGTCGGGTTTCTCACGAACATTGCCGTGCTGGCGCAGGCGCTTGTCATGGCCGTGATCGTGTTGCTCTTGCCACTTGCGCGATGGAAGACTCTGCGCGCGGGCAACGCGCCGATCGTGCGGGGCGTGTGCTACTTCGCGGCGTTGGGCCTCGGATTCCTGTTCATCGAAATCGCATTGATCGACAAATTCGCGCGCTTGCTGAACGACAGTGTGTCGTCGTTCGCCATTGTATTGTGCGGGATGCTCATATTCTCCGGTTTGGGCAGCGCGCTCTCAGGACGGTTTGGATCGGCGCCGCGCCGCGGCGTACGCGTTGCCGTGGTCCTAATCGCGTTGAGTTGCGTGCTGTATGCTGCGGCGCTGGATACCGCAATTGGCGCCGCGTTGGCATGGCCGTACGCGATTCAGATCGCACTGATCGTGGTCGCGCTCGCGCCCGCTTCGCTTGCGCTCGGCATGATGTTTCCCTTGGGCATGGCGTCGCTCACAAGCGGCGCGGCGTCGTTCGTCCCCATCGCATGGGCCGTGAACGGCGCGTTCTCGGTCATTGCGTCGCCGCTGGCAAGCCTCCTTGCGGTGATGTTCGGGTATCGCGTACTGTTTGCGGTCGCGTGTGTCGCGTACGTAATGGCGCTCTTCGCGCAACCCACGCCGAAGGCCGCGGCGCAGTGAATTGCTTTTGAATGTTTTAGCCTGCTTCAGAAAGGTTTCGCGATGAGTTGTGGTATTTCAAATTTGAGATTTGAGATTTCAAATGATGTGCACAACACGGTAACCGACTTTCGTACTCGTACCTGTGACCTGTCCTCCGAAGCCGATCGGGCGAAGGAGGATCGTGCTCGTGCTCGTGCTCGTGCTCGTGCTCGTAATCGTAATCGAATAAGTCTATTCCCAATGTGTTTCGGACGGACTCTCGCCCTGCCCGTCGCGATGTGCGCAATTCTCGGATCGGTACTATTCAGCGCGATTGGCGCAGAGGACCCGCCCGCACCGCATCCACCCGCGCCAGCAGACGCTTCTGCGCCTGGCGAGACCGCTGCGACTTCAGACGGTCCGGCCCCAGCGCAACCGGAAATAGCGAGTACGCCGGCGATGTCGGAGTGGTCATTCGAGAAATACAGCGCGCTTGTGGAGGCGACCGGCCGCAAGATGACCATGTCGCAGGGCACGTTCGATTCCGTACAGAAGCGGAAGGATTCCGCCATCGCGCGCATTGAGAAATACCTTGCCGGACATTTCAAGGAGGCAAACCCGCGCGTGGTGGGCGCGTTTCGCGCGCTGCCGCGCGAGTACTTTCACTACAACTACGAGGGTAAATATTCGACCGCGGCGAGCACGTACGAGACCGAAGCGAAGCCGTGGGGAATTGGCTATGGCTCGGCGCTGAGCGATTACCTCGGCCAGGCGTATATGACGCAGTTGAGCAATCCGCAGCCGACGGACGTCGTGCTCGAGATCGGCACGGGCAGCGGGTTCCAAAGTTCGCTGCTGTCGCGTCTCACGAAAGAGGTCTATACGATCGAGATCATCAAGCCGCTGGGCGAGGCCGTTGCGGACATCATCGCGAAAGGCGGGTTCGACAACGTGCACCAGAAAGTCGGCGACGGCTACTACGGGTGGCCGGAAGTCGAAGGCGGGTTCGATATCATTATGGTGACTTGCGCGGCTCTTTACGTGCCGCCGGCGCTGCTCGAACAACTCAAGCCAGGCACTGGACGCCTGATTATTCCCGTCGGTCCCGCGATCAAAGGCAAGCAGATTCTCTACGTTTACACCAAAGACACGGAAGGCAAGGTGCGGTCGAAGCGCGATGTGGGCGTCTACTTCATTCCGATGACCGGCGCCATGCAGGAGAAGCCGAAACCGGCGGCGAAATAATGGTGTGGCTACGCGTTGTCGAACGCCGCGGCGCGTTCGACGGCGTCGATCACATCCGGTAAGTGCAGTATCTGATTCACCGCGTACTTGATCGGATTGATCGCGCGGTACGTGGTGTCGTGCGGGGGCGCGGCGAGGACGGCGCCGGCAACCGGCGTGATCGAATTGCTGCGTAGCACGATAAGTTGGGACTTCGCAAAATGGTCGAGCGCGGCTTCCAGTTGACCTCTGCAGTCCGCCCTTGCGGCCGGATCGATCAGTCGATTGGGCAGGCGTTCAATCGTGCTTTCGATTGACTTGTTTAGCGCATCAATACTCAGCGGCTCCGTGCGTCCGTGCAGGCACCGCAGGTAGACAATCCCCGCCACGATGTGCGTGACGTTGATCTCGACGAGCCCCGCCATCAACTCGATGATCCGGAAATCGAGGTCGCGCTGAACGGCCCGATCGGCATCGTGCGGCAGATAGACAGGCGGCCCGAACACGAGGACGGATGTTTTCGTCGCAAGGTTCGATGTGCGCGCGAAGGGCACGATTGGGACGTTCAACTCAGGCCGGTTGCGCTGCGCCTGCGCCACGAGAAACGTCACTCCGCCGGGTTCGTCGATCCCGTCGCGGTACTCGACGAAGACGCCGGTGCGTGAACGCGAGCGCCCCGGGTACATGATGAACGCGGCCTGTTCGCGCAGTAGCGCGATGAAAGGCTTGAGCTGCGTCAATTGCACGCGGTCGCGGCTGATCTGCAATGCGCCCAGCATACAGACGAGTTCGTCCACATCAATGAGCTTTGATTTTAGAATCCCGCCGCCGCCCGCAAAGAAGTCGTCGCGCATCATGTAGCGCACGGGATATGCGCCGTCACAGATGCGGTGAATGGCGCGGTAGGCGACGAAGGGGTCGTCTTTCGCGTAGTGGTTGCCGGAGAACACGGCCGGGCCGGTGCGGGGACAATGCGACTCGCCCGACACGCGCAAGTTCTTGCGCCACCCCATGACGCGATCGAAAACAGCCACCAACTCAGGATAGATTCCCAGGAGGTTTGGACATTTCCCGATCCCGAGCCGATAGAAGAGATATAGAGTCAACCGCCACGCGGTGATTAGCCATGCCCGCAGTTCACGCATTTGGACGGAAGTTTACAGCGTTTTGCACCTAGCGTCTAGCGAGCAGCGATTGGTGCATAGCCAGCGGCGCCACATGTAAGCTAGGCGGAGGTAAACTTCGGAGGCTGCGTGGAAATCGTCTTGTTCGTCGTCGAGATGCTGCTGCTGGGTTGCGCGGTCGGAATGATCAGCGCCGCGCTCGGCCTGGGCGGCGGCATCTTCATGGTTCCCGCATTCTTGTTCTTCGTCGGAGGCATGGACGCGCACACTGCCAAGGGAACAAGCCTGTTCATCATCATCTTCGTGTCGCTCGTGAATGCGTGGCGCATGAACCGCGGACAGGACGACCGTCAACTCGGACTGGCCGTCGTCTTCGCGAGCGGATCGGTCGTCGGCGGCTACCTCGGCAGTTGGGTCACGACACTCCTTTCGGACGCGGGCGTGATCTGGGTGTTTATCGCGCTGCTGGCATTCGTGGGTCTGCGCACGTTCTTCATCAAATCCGTCGTCGTGCGGCGCGAAGACGTGCGCAAGCGTCAGGGCGTTGCCATGGCGATCGGCGTAACGGCGGGCATTGTCGGCGGGGCGACGGGCACGGGCGGAGGCGCGGTGTTGGTCCCGCTCGCGTTGATGGCGGGCCTTGTCTCGAACGAGCGCGCGGTGGCGTTGTCGAATACGGTCATGGTATTCACGAGCACGTCGGGCACGATCGCGCACCTGCTGGCGGAACGGACCGTGGAACTGCAGTGGACCTACGGCCACGTCTGTTTTGCGCTGGCGCCGTTGGTGTTCATAGGCGCGCAACTGGTGAACCCGCTCGCCGCGCGCTTCGAAAAATGGCTGACGCTGCCGCGGCGCAAAGTTGTGATGGGCGTGTTGCTCTTGCTGATTACCGGCGGACTGGTGTGGAAGTCTTTGCACCCGTGATTCCGCCGCCGCGATCTCAGCGAGTCAGTCTTGCAAGTCTTACCCGCGCCAGTCGAACGCCTTGTCGAACGGATCGATTCCCTTGCGGAGGATCGCGCACTGCGCGTCGGTGAGGCGGCCTTTCTCGATCAACTCCTTCAGCTTCGCGCGGAACTCGGGGTAGTTCTTCCGCGTTTCCTGTTTCGTATACGTCACGCGGCGCGACGGATTGCGCAGGCCCATTGCGAGTTCGGAGATGGGCGGCGCGTCGTACTGCCATCCGGACCGGTCGCACGCGTCGATTAACAGGCGCACGAGCAGTACCCGAAAATTCGTGTCCTCGAACCGGCCCGTGCTGCGCTGGAACCAGCGGTACGTGCTAATGACATAGTTGAAATGGACGAACGCCCACTCGTTATTGTGGCGGCCCACGCGTTCCGGCGGCGTCAAGCACTGCGGCAGCAGCGTAGCGTCGAAATCGTGTGCGACGCCGTTGATCACGCCGCGGTGGCCGTGGTGCTGATGGGGCGGATACTGCTGCGCCCAGGCAACGTCGATCAACAACTCCCACGTCGCGGTCACGTGCGGATACCCGCTGTCGCGGTACCACTGGTCCCAGGCGGGGCTGAGTCCCAGGCACACGAGCTTGCGCTCGACGCAGGCTTCGTAATGCGCTTTCAGGAACCCCGGATCGACGATGAACAGGTCCGCGTCGTGCAGCAATACGTGTGTCGTGCGCGACGCGTCGATCCCGTTCTTGAGCTGCAAAAAATAATTGTGGTGCGGATTGTTCATGCGGCGCGTGACGAGCCGATCGACGATCGGCAGCGTCACCAGCCGCATCGGGAACGTGCTGCGCTCTTCCTGGCACGCCTCGAAGCGCTTGCGAAACTCCGGCGACGGGCGGTCGGGAATGACGAGAATTTCCGCGCAATGTGTGAGGTCCTGGCCGCCGCACACGTCCAATGCGAGATCGAGAAACACGGCCAAATCGCCGGGAACCATCATTAAGATCGAATAGCCCGGCTTGCGATCGACGCCTGCGCTGCGCCATTTTCCGTACATCGTCGTCCAAAACCGCGACGCCAATGCCATGCTCGTTTCCCCCAGAATGCACCGA
Organism: Candidatus Hydrogenedentota bacterium; assembly: GCA_013359265.1. Taxonomy (NCBI): domain Bacteria; kingdom Pseudomonadati; phylum Candidatus Hydrogenedentota; species Candidatus Hydrogenedentota bacterium. The sequence goes on along the minus strand of JABWCD010000008.1, from coordinate 177,591 downwards.
ACCCGATAGGGGCCCCGTCTATTTCGCCGGCCGCTTCAGGAATTGAATCGCCAAATCCGCGTGATCGGTGAAAAGTCCATCCACACCGTACACATTGTAGAACTGATTCGCGGCATTGTCGAATGCGGTGTACTTCGGCGGCAGCGAATCCTTCCGCAGCGTGTAGGGATGGACAAGCAATTTCGCTGCGTGTGCGCGCGCGACGAGGTCGGGGGATTTCTCAACGGTGCCGATATCGGGACCGATGCCGTTGGCGTATGTGGCGATTTCCGCGAGTCCCTCGTTGGTCATCATCGGCGCAAACTCTCTTTGACCACCCATGAGTTGAATCTGCGGCAAGTCAGACTTCAGGTCGGCGCGCATGCGCTTCAAAGGACTCGGCTCGAAACACTGTACGAAGATTTTTGCGTCCTCGCCGGAGTAGCCGTACTGCGTCACGAGTTCGAGAAACGCCTCTTCCATCGGCAGGCCGTTGTCGCGATGCCACGCCGGTTCCTTTAACTCGGGATAGATTCCCGCTTCGCGGCCCGTTGTCTTGTTGAGTCCCTGCACGAGTTCGATCATCTCCGCAAACGCAGGCACCTGGAATGACGATTTGTCCTGCGGGAACCGGTTCTTCAACCGCTCGTGCGCGCCGAGTTGCTTGATCTCCGCGAGCGTGAAGTCCGCCGCATACCACTTGCCGTCCGCTCGCTTGCGATCCGGAAACACCTGCTCGACGTTTGTTGTTCCTTCGAGATGAATGTCGTGCAGGCAGATGAAGACTTTGTCCTTCGTCAGCACGACGTCCGGCTCGATGTAGTCCGCGCCCATTGCATGCGCCATCGCATACGCCTCGAGCGTGTGCTCCGGCACATACCCCGACGCGCCCCTATGCGCGATGACGATCTTCGATTGGGCAACCGCGCTGACCGCGACAGCGGCCGCTATGAGAATGCGTACAATCATGAGTGTCTCCTTCTGTGCGGAATTCTGCCAAAGCAGTGGGAAGGAATGCGACACGGTGAGCGCGCGGTAACATCCCCCTAAATCCCCCTTCAAAGGGGGACTTTAAGAATTGGCGAACGACGTCATTTGCGCCGCATTAAGTCCCCCTTTGAAGGGGGATTTAGGGGGAAGTCTCCTTGTCATCCCGCAGCCACCAAAACAATAATCTGCGCCGTGACAATGCGCGCGACCATCGTAAGCGGATATACGGCGGCATACGAGACCGTCGGCGCGTCGGATGCGGTTACGTTTGTCGCGAATGCCAGCGCGGGTGGATCGGTCATGCTGCCCGCAAGCAGCCCGCAGACGGACAAGTAATTCAGCTTCATCACGCGGCGCGCGATGGCGCCCGCGACGATTATCGGAACGAAGGTGACGCACGCGCCGAGCGCGACGCAGACCGCGCCTTCCGTGCTGAAGAGCGTCGCTACGAAGTGTTCGCCGGATTTCAGTCCCACGCACGCGAGGAAGATTACGATGCCCAATTCGCGCAAGACGAACGATGCGCTTTCGGGCAGGTACCACACGAGCGGTCCGACGCGCTGAACCTGGCTTAACAGAATCGCGGTTATCAACGGGCCGCCCGCAAGCCCGAGCTTTACCGGTGCGGGCACGCCCGGCACGTCAATCGGGATGCTGCCGACGGCCACACCGATTACGATGCCGAGAAACAACGGAATCAGATCGGGATGGCTCAGGGCGCGAGCGGAATTGCCGAGGATTTGCGCTGCGTTGTCGAGACCCGCCGCCTCGCCCACGGCGATCGCGCGGTCGCCGTATTGTAGCCGCAGGGCCGCGCTCACGGGCAGTTCGACACCCGCGCGCGACACCCGTGTGATCTGCACGCCGTACCGCGCGCGCAGCCCCAGTTCCATCACGGTCTTACCGAGCACACTCTTCTTTGTGACAATCAGTCGACGGCTCTCGATTGCGCTGGGCGCGTCGCGCAGATCGATGTCCGCCTTCGGCCCGACCAACAGGCGCAGTGCGTGCAGCTTTGGCCGCGGCCCTACCGCGAGCACGATGTCGCCGGCGTGCAACACGGTCTCCGGCGTGGCGACGTGCTGTTCGCCGTTGTGTTGCACGCGCGAGATGATCACGCCCGATTCCTCGAACAGGGAAATCTCGCCCAGCGCGCGGCCTTCCAATGCCGCGTTTGCGACGCACAGGTTCACGCGCTCCAACACTTCGGTATGTTCGGCGTTGCGCCGTTCGAGGTCCGCCTTCTCCGCGGCCACGTCGACGCGAAAGAGGGACCGCAACAGCAGCATCGCGAGGATGATTCCGATGACGCCGAACGGATACGCCACCGCGTATGCCACGCCCGGCAACGCCGCGGCGTCGGGCGTAGCTCCCATGTCCGCGAGCGCGGACTGCGCCGCGGCGAGGCTCGGGGTATTCGTCGTCGCGCCGGCGAGCGTACCGACGGCGGCCGGTATCTCGAGACCGGCGAGCCACGCGCCGCCGACCGCGATGATTGCGCCCATGACGACGACACCCGCGGCGAGCGCGTTGAGCGCCAGGCCTTCGCGGCGCAGCGCTGCGGAGAACCCCGGGCCGACCTGCAACCCAATGGCGAAGACGAAGAGGATGAGACCGAGTTCGCGCGCGAAGTCCAGGACGACGCGATCGAGCTTCATGCCGAAATGGCCAAAGAGAAGCCCCGCGAATAACACGCCCGCGACGCCGAGACCGATGCCGCGCACGCGCACGCCGCCCAACGCAAGCCCCAGCGCGATGACCGCGCCGAGTGTGATGACGGAGCCCGCTGCAGTGCCGTCTCGGGCGAGATCAATGAGCCAGTCCACGGGGTGGGATCGTGGTGGGGGTGACGGGAGCAATGGGAGCTATGGGAAGTATGGGAGTCATGGGACGTCTGCAACGTGTTTCCCTTCGTGCTCATAATCGTAATCGATCTTTCGACTTCAGTTTCCACCGTGAACCAGTGCATAAATTGTCGCGCCCATTTATTTCATATTCAAGAATTCGGTAGGGTGGTCTAGGCAAAACCGCCGTGCTCATGCGCCGCGATTGCGCACCAACTCGATCGCGGCATGCAGCAACTCCGGCGACTGCGACCCGATCACGTACCGGCGCGAGTCCGTCTCGATCATCACGCCGCGGTTGCCGCGTGCGTTCCAGAACGTCGCGAATCGCCCGTCGAACCGCCCGAATCGAAGGCCCCATCCGCCCGCGTCGAGCAGCGGACGATAGGTGACCACGCGCGCTTCGCGAATGCGGCCGGCGCCAATGCGAGTCCAGAAGATCGGGATTGGCCACCCGAGACGGACATATACGCCATCTCGGCTGACGGTCGTCCGCAGAACAAGCACATCCCACAAGAACGCGCACAGTACTGCGACAACGATCACTGTTGCGATGGGTACCGGGTTGGCGTTGGGTGTGTTTGCCGCGATGACCAGTCCGGCAAGACTGATGCACGTAACCGCTATCGCCACAAGATACACCCACAGCGCGAACCGTTGGTCTTCCGTATACATCGTCTTAGTCGCAACCTATTTCAGGCTTTTGGTCCGTTGGAGTCCGTTGATTGCTTCCATAGATTAGCGCAATTCAGAAATTTATGTGGCTACGGGAGCGGGAATGCGTCGGACTCGAAGTGAAATGCTCGATTACGAAGCACGAGCGCGAGAAGGCGGTGGAACGATCATCCCCTGCCGAGGGCGATCTTCTGTATTTGCGCGTCGAGGTCGTCGGCGTGTTTGTTGGCGCGGTCGCCTTCGTCGATGAGCTTCTGGCCGGGTTCGGAGTCGCCGGCGTCAAGGCGGGACTTGCCGTACTCGATGCACTTGGCGGCATATTCGCGCCAGACGACGGGCTTGACGGGATAGATTTCGGTGCGGATGCGCCAATTCTCGATGGCGCGGTCGTAGTACTCGAGCTGCTTCGTGGACGTCTCGAGTTCGGCGCGGCTCCAGAGCGCTTTTGCAAGGGCATCGTAGTAGGCGGTCTGAAGCGGGCTGCGTTCGATACATACCTCGCACCAGCGGATCGTTTCGTCCGACGCGCGAATCCGCTCGCTTTGGTCGGGGGCGTATTCGCGCAGTTTGTCGTACCACTGGACGATGTGCGCGCTGACGTCGGGGTCGTGCGGATACGCGGCGTCGGCCTCTTCGCAGCGCGCGATCCATTTTGGAATTGCGTCGAGCACGGCCTTGTGCACGGCGGGCCGCGACTCGGGCGGCATGTAGCGGCGCGCTTCGGGGTGCGACTCTTCACCGGGTTGCGCGCGGCGACGCGATTGCGGGCCGTTCGGCATCATCACGATTCCCATCGTGTCTCGCGCGGCGGCGTCGTCGACGAGTAGTGCGACAGTCTGTTCCTTCATCTCAAACGGAATCGAAAGATTGCGCCTGCCCTGATCGTCGCCCAGCAGGAGTTCGGCAGCGATGAGCCGGACGCGGCGGGTTTCTTCGCGGCCCAGCGCGGCGTCGGCCTTCGAGACGCGGCTGCCCGCGTATGCGGTCCACGCGACGAGCGCGAGCACGGCTACGGCGAGGACGCGACCGCGCGGGCTGGCGTTGGTTGAGGAGTCCGGCATGAATGCGAAGGAGACCCCCGCCAATGCGACCGCAAGCGTGGCGAGGCTCGCGTTGAAGAAATTGAAATCGACGAACGAGTGCAGCAGAAAGCCGATGACACCGGCGAAGGTTCCCGCGCGGAACCACCGCATCGCGCGGTCGGTTTCGCGGAGAATGCTGCGCGCGTTCGACACGGCGAAGTATCCCCAGAACCCGAGGAACGCGAGCAGGCCGAAGATGCCGGTTTCGCTGGCGCACTGTAGATAATCGTTGTGCGCGTACTTTACGTCGCCTGCGCCGAGAACCTGGTAGTGCGGATAGGCGGTCGGGAAATTGTCCAGACCGACGCCGGTGACTGGGTGCGCGGCGAACATGCGCAGGCCGGATATCCAGTAGCCCAGGCGCAAGAGCGCGGTGTTTGGATCGGTCATGGCGTCCCACGACGGATTGACGCCTTCGACCGTGAGGTTCTTCATGTTCGGCCCGGACTGTTCGCGTTGCGGCGCGTTTGGCGGAGTGCCTTGTTGGGCGACGGCGAGGTGCGCGAGCGGCAACATGGAGGCGAGAACGAGCAGTATGGCGACGGTGTGTTGCGCGGCCTGTATTTGAATGGCGGGTTTGCGTTGCACCATGAGCAACACAAGGACGATGAGCGCCCCGCCGCAGGCGAGCATTCCGCCGCGCGAATACGTCGCGCCGAGGCCGTAAACGGCGGTGAGGCCGAAGAGCGTGGAGACGATCATGGACACGGCGAACATGAGCGCGCTCGCGCCGTAGCGCGAGGCGAACACCCACGCGGCGATCGTGATTGCGGAGGGCAGTGCGGCGCAATAGAACATCCAGCGCGCCATGTGCGCGCCCATGTCCGCCGTCGGGCCATACGAGACGGTGAAGTAGATGATGTAATAGAGCGTGATGCCGACGAATGCGGCCGCACCGACGAGCAACGTCGCGAAAAGTACGCGGGTGCGTTCGGTCACGGATTCGGGCGCGACTTTCCCTGTTTCGCGCGCGCGCGACAGCGTTTCGCTCAGGCGCAAGTAGAGCCCGTTGGTGGCGGCGATGCCGAGCGGAACGCCGGTGAGGAGCCAGCAGGCGAGGGCGTTGGCGAACAGCATTGAACCGTATGCGCGGTTGCTTTCCAACCGCGCGGCGAGTTCCGCGGTGATGGAGTGGGCGTCGAAATACGTTTGCAGGAGTGTGGGGTCCTTCATGACGGCGGCGCGCTGCATGGGCATGACGTACATGACGTGCAGTACGGCCCACAGCGATTCCGCGATCGTGGTGATCGCGAGGAAGCCGATGACGATGGCGATGGACGTGCGCGAGCGCAGGCCGTTCGCGGCGGCACAGAAGAGGAGCAGGTGGCCGCTCCACGTAATCAGGGCGCGGTAGGTGCGGTCGTACTGGATTGTGTAGGCTGCCGTGACGATTGCGACGAGCAGAAAGAGGGCGAGCAAGGAAACGGGGAGCACAAAGCGGACCTGCATACGGCCTGTGAGCACCATGACGGCCCAGTACGCGGCGAGCGCGGCACACGCCCATGTGAAGGTGACGTTGTACTCGGGATAGGTCATGCCGTCGCGCCAGGGGCGCACGAACACGATCAAGCCGACACCGACCGCGAGGACGAGTTCCTCGATAGGCGGAAGCGATTTCAGGATGCCTTCGCGCGGCGCGGATTTTGTCGGCACGGTCATGGGGCGCGCTTCTTGCCGTTTCCGGAGTTCATGAGCAGCACGATGAGCAAGTATACGCCGACGGCCTGGGCCAGCACGATGATTGTACCGGTGAAATCGACGTGCGGTAAGAGGGCCGCGCCGAGTCCGGTGACGAGGCCGACGAGGTAAATGAACTCGACCGCCTGGCGCGGGGTCATGCCGACTTCGACGAGGCGGTGCGAGAAGTGCCGTTTGTCGCCTTTCATGATCGATTCGCCGCGCCGCCAGCGGATGTAGACGACGCTGACGGTGTCGAACACGGGCACGCTGAGGGCAAGCAGCGGCGCGGCGAGCGCAATGCGCGACGGAGTCACGTTCGCCGAGTAGAAGGTGCCGAGCACGGCGACCGTCGCGAGGATGTAGCCGCAGAACATGGCGCCGGCGTCGCCCATGAAGATTCGCGCGGGGCTGAAGTTATGGTAGAGAAAGCCGGACACTGAGCCGACGAAGACCATGAGCAGCACGCAGACAAAGGTCTGGTGCGTGGGCAGGACGCATGCGAAGAATGCGAGGCCCGCGATCGCGGAGACGCCCGCGCAGAGGCCGTCCATGTTGTCGAGGAAATTGAGTGCGTTGGTCATCATGACGATCCAGACCATGGTGACCGCGCCGGAGATAATGGGGTGCACGCCGATCACGTCGTTGAGAAAGTCGAAGCGCACGCCGCAGAGGACCAGCAACAGCGCGGAAAGAATCTGGCCGACGAGTTTTTTCTCCGGGCGCAACGCGTAGAGATCGTCAATGACGCCGACGGCAACGATGACGATGCCGCCGAGGAAGACGCCGGCAAGTTTCCAGACGGCGTCTTGTTCGGTGCCGAGGAAGGACAGCACGTTGGCCTGGAGCCAGTCCCAGTCGAGACGTTGCGCGGGCAGCAGAATAAGCATGTTGCCGACGATGACGAGGAAGAAGGTGAGGGCGATGGCGACGCCGCCGAGGAGCGGGACGGGTTCGGACTGCATCTTGCGCTCGCCGGGGTGATCGAGCACGTTCCAACGGATGGCGAGCTTGCGGACGATATGCGTGAGCACCGCAGAAAGAACGAAGGAAACCCCCAGCGCGTAGGCAAAAATCGAGTACCAATTCACCTGCCAAACCGTCATGCGGGGACCTGTACGCCTTTCGTTTGCGACTCACAAAGCGGGAGGATAATTGATACACGAACGGGGTGGAAGACTTCCAATTTGTCAATGCAGCATGCAACCTGCGGAGCGGAAACGGTTTTTGCAGCACGAGGCATGTTGGCATCAATCAGGAACCGCATGGCCGCGCTACCTGGTCGACAAGTATAACTCATCCTGCTCGACGCCATTCTCCGCGAAACACAATGCCGCGAGCATGTCCTCGCGCTTCAACTCGTAATCTTCCTGAATCTCGTCGCAGGTCATGCCGCTCGCCAGGCTTCCGAGTATAAGCGCGACGGGTAAGCGGGCGCCGCGGATCACGGGCTTTCCATGGCAGATGTCTGCATCGATTTGAATCCGGCTATCCACTACGCCGCGCCTCCAACAGTGACCTTGAGAGTCGTAGCCCGGCGTCCCGAACAGCGCAACCTACCGCGAACTAGTGTCATGAATCCCAAATTCGTTCGAAAAGTCGAGCGCCTATAGAAGTTTTGCAGGAGCTCGAATGTTCGATTACGAGTCGTCACGAACAGAGTTTACCCTGAGATTATGAAAACTTGAGCGGTGCGCTTTCAGCGCACGGCGTACGATGCGGCACCTATTCACAGTTGGCGCTGCCCCGCTCGCGAGAACTGGCTCTCTTGGGATGGTGGTACTCCCCGACGCGAAGGCGCCAGAGCCGGCGAAGGCTGTCCGTGGCCGGGTCGCCCGACACATTTTCCTCTCCTTGGGGAAAGCAATGCCGGGTGGAGCGACCCTGATTCGCGTCAAATGAGGCGTGGTTTGCAGCGCATTGGGCGAGATCGGAGGCGCGTGCAGCATACGTAAGTATAATATTCATAATTACTTATGAATGTTCAATAAAATGTTCGTTCAAACCCTTATGAAAAGACCTCAAGCCCCCAACTTTCCTCGCCGATAAATGGGTATGCGGATTGCACCGTTGGCTGCGACGGAATGCGTCCAGGGCAGTCCGCACTCGGGAGGATTCAGTGGGTAGTTTGTTCAGCGCGCTCGATATCGCGCGGTCGGGAATGGCCGCGGCGCAGATTCAGCTTGACGTGACGGGCAACAACATTGCCAACGTGAACACGCCGGGGTTCTCGCGTCAGCGCGCGCTTCTCGAGGAACGGTTCCCGGCGTTGACCGCTGTGGGGCCGATCGGGCGCGGCGTGGACGTCGCCAATATACAGCGCATCCGGGACGCCTTCCTTGACCAGGCCTACCAAGGGCAGGCGCCCAACCTGGGCAGTTCGAGTGTCCAGACGCAATATTTCAATCTGCTGGAGGACGTATTTCTCGAGCCGTCGGAGAATGGCTTTGGGTCGCGGCTCGATCGGTTCTTCGACGCGCTGAACGACTTTGCGAACAACGTCGAATCGCCCCCTGTGCGCGAGGCGCTTATCTCGGAAGCAAACGCCATGGCCGGCAGCTTGACCGGCCTCATTGGACGCTTCGATCAACTCCGCACGAACGCCAACGAGGAAGTGCGGAACCTCGTCCCCGAGATCAATTCGCTCGCGGACCGCATCGTGGACTTGAACCGCCAGATTCGGCTTGCGGAGGGGGGCGGCGCAAACGCGAGCGGCCTGCGCGACCAGCGTGGCGTGCTGGTAGACGAACTGTCGCGCATCATCAACATCAGCTCGCGCGAGGACAGCAGCGGGCAACTCCACATCCAGATTGGCGCGGACGTGCTGGTCGATTCGTCCGGCGCGCGCGACATCATCGCGTTCCGGAATCCCGCGCTAGACCCGGAACGCAACGATCTCGTCGAGCTGCGGTTCGCGGACAACAACGCGCTGGTGGACGTCACCAATGGCGAAGTTTTCGGCGCGCTGCACATCCGCGATACGGTCATTCCCGGGCTGGATGACGAGATCGATCAGATCGCCGCGGCGCTGATCGAACAGATTAACCGCATTCATAGCCAGGGCAACGGCACGCAGAACTTGTCCGGCACGATCACGAGCACGAATAACGTGACCGGCGCGGGCACGGCGCTGGTCTCGGCGGGGCTTCCGTTCACCGTCACGCCCGGCACCTTCGACGTCGTCGTCTACGACAACACGGGCGCGCCCACGACGACGACGATTACGATCACGGCGACAACGACGCTCAACGATCTGGCGACGGCGTTGAACGCGGTCCCGAATTTCTCCGCGAGCGTTTCCGGGCAGCAGATTAGCCTCGGCGCGAACGCGGGCTTCACGTTCTCGTTCGCGAACGATTCCACCAACGTGCTCCCGGCACTGGGCATCAACGGATTCTTCACCGGGCGCGACGCGCGCAGCATCGGCGTGAATCCCGACCTCGAAGCGAACCCGGATTGGATCACGTCGTCGTTCAGCGACGATGTGTTGAATACCGGCGACAACGAAGCGGCGTTACAGATGGCGGCGTTGCGCACCGCGCTCGTGCTCGATAGCGGCACGGCGACGATCAGCGACTTTTATCAATCAACCGTAGCTGGACTGGGGATTGACTCGCGCGCAGCGAACGACAGTCTGGCAGTCGACGAGCAGTTCCTGCTGAATCTAGAGGCGCGGCGGCAGGAAGTGTCCGGCGTGAACCTCGACGAGGAAGTCACAAACCTGCTGCTGTATCAACGCGCCTACGAGGCGTCCGCGCGCGTCATCACGGTGACGGACCGGATGCTCGACGCGCTGTTCAGTATCGCGCAGTAATTGGACATTCCAGGGCAGTTCATCTTCGTGCTCGTGCTCGTAATCGTGCTCGTAATCGAGGGTTCGGTCATACCACGGCATTCGGAGGTAAGAGCAAAGCGGAGCTTTTCAAGAGCGCGTTACCAAGCAGAGCTTGGTAACGAGGCAATTATGAGCACGAAGAGAACGTTAATTACGTGTTTGAGTTGAAGTGCGTGTATGCTGGCGCCCACCGGATAGTGGGGAGGGCGACCCATGATCACGCGCAGACAGTTTATCGGACGTAGTGCGGGCATCGCGGCGGCGACGGCGTTGGGACTGACGACTGATGGGGCGCAAGCGAGATCGACGCGCCCGAACATCGTCATCATCATGGCGGACGACATGGGCTTTTCCGATCTCGGGTGCTACGGGTCGGAAATCCATACTCCTAACCTCGACCGCATGGCGTCCGAGGGGTTGCGTTTCACGCAGGCGTACAACTCGGCACGGTGCTGTCCCACTCGCGCGGCGCTATTAACGGGCCTCTATCCGCATCAGGCCGGCATGGGCGGTATGGTCAGCTTTCCGGAACAGAACCGTCCGCAGGGTCCGTATCAAGGATATCTCAACAAGAACTGCGCGACGATTGCCGAGTTGCTGCGCCCCGCGGGATACAGGACGTACATGTCGGGCAAGTGGCACGTGGGCGAGGCGCCGGACCACTGGCCACGCAAACGCGGGTTCGATCGCTACTTTGGAATCGTCAGCGGCGGCAGCAGCTATTGGAAGCTCGACACGGAAGGCCCGCGCAAACGCGTGATGGCGCTCGATGACGAGTCCTACGTGCCGAGCGGCGATACGTTCTACATGACCGACGCGTTTACGGATTACGCGGTGAAGTTCGTCGAGGAACACAGCAGCGCCGAGCAGCCGTTCTTTCTCTATCTCGCGTACACCGCGCCGCATTGGCCCATTCATGCGTGGCCGGAGGATATCGAGAAGTACCGCGGCGTGTACGACATCGGCTGGGACGAACTGCGCGCGCGGCGTCACGAACGCATGATCGAACTCGGTATCGTGAACAAGAAGTGGCCGTTGTCGCCGCGCGATCCGGAAGTGCCTGCGTGGGCCGACGTATCCGATAGGGAAGACCGCGCGCTGCGCATGGCCGTGTACGCGGCTATGATCGATCGCATGGATCAGGGGATTGGCCGCGTGATGGAATCGTTGCGGAAGACGGGCGCGGACGACAACACGCTCGTGCTTTTCCTTTCCGACAACGGCGGCTGCCATGAAATGGTCCTGGACTCGCCGTTGCACACGCCCGGCACGCGCGCGGGCGAACGCGGTTCGTTCCTCGCGTATCAGCGGCCGTGGGCAAACGCGAGCAACACGCCGTTCCGCATGTTCAAGCATTGGACGCACGAAGGCGGCATCGCCACGCCGCTCATCGCGCGATGGCCGGGTGAGATTCGTCAGCACGGCGAACTCACGAAGCAGGTGGCGCATGTCACCGACCTTATGCCGACGTGTCTCGATCTCGCCGATGCGGCGTACCCGGATTCGTATGAAGGGAACTCCCTCGCGCCACTGCCCGGCAGCAGCATCGCGCCGATTCTCCGCGGTAAGAAGCGCGAGCAGCGCGAACACCTTTATTGGGAACACGAAGGCAGCAAAGCGATCCGCGAGGGCAAATGGAAGTTGGTGTCGGCGGTTAACCGCGATTGGGAACTCTTCAATCTCGAAGCAGACCGCACCGAGCTGAACGATCTCAAGCGCAAGGAACCCAGACGCGCTGAGGCGATGCTCGCGCGGTGGAATAAATGGGCCGACGCAATCGGCGCGAAACGATAGGTCGATGGTTTGGGGGTATTGCGTATTCAAGAATATAGTGGCTGCTGAATCGAGACGGTCTTCTAATGGATATCGAGAATTCGATTACGATTACGAGCACGATTACGAGCACGCGCACGAATGGGCCATGGCGTTGTATCTATTGGCATAGTTGAATCGAATTGCATAGCGAATCGGTATATTGAACGGTCGAATCTGCAGGGGAGACATGTCGATCATGCGAATCGTGCTGCTTGCTTTGTTCGTAGCTGCCGCGGCGGTCGAACACAACGGTCCGTATTTGGCGACGGGCGTCAAGATTGGCGAAGTGACGGACACGTCGGCGATCGTTTGGACGCGATTGACGTCCACTAAGGATCGCATCGCCGAAGGCGGGCCAAACCCAATCGTAAAATATCGCGATCCGCGAACCGGTGAAACCTCGGAGGAAGATACCGGCCGAAATCGTGCGCCTGTCGTTGAGTTTCCAAACGGCGTCACCGTCGACGAGTTGGACGGCGCTGCACCCGGGCATGCCGGTCAAATGCGCGTTGCATATCGTGAACAAGGGCTGCGCGAATGGACCGAAACGGGTTGGCAATCGGTCGATTCCCAACGCGATTTCACTAACCAAATCAAGCTGGAAAACCTCAAGGCGAATACGCGATACGAGCTTCGCGTCGACGCCCGGGCAATGGATGGTACGTCACCGTTGTCGTCGATTTCTGCGCGGTTCAAAACGGCCCCGGCGAAGAACGCTACGGTGCCCGTGACCTTTACGGTCACGACCGGCACGGAGTACAACGACAAGGACGCGCCGGACGGTTTCCGCATGTACGCGGCGATGCTGAAACTCAACCCCGACTTCTTCGTACACACCGGCGACATACTCTATTATGACGTTTTGGCAAAGTCGCTGCCGCTGGCGCGGTGGCACTGGCAACGCATGTACAGCCTGCCGACGAATGTCGAGTTTCACAAGCAGGTGCCGAGCTATTTCATCAAGGACGATCACGACACATGGCAAAACGATTGCTGGCCGACGATGGAGTCGAAGTTCATGGGCGACTTCACGTTTGCGCAAGGGCAGGCGGTGTTTCTCGAACAGGTGCCGATGGGCGAGAAGACGTATCGCACGGTGCGCTGGGGAAAGGACCTGCAGGTGTGGTTCGTCGAAGGGCGCGACTTCCGCAGTCCGAACGACATGCCCGACGGACCGGACAAGACGATTTGGGGCAAAGAACAGAAGGAATGGTTCAAGCGCACGGTATCAGAATCTGACGCGGCGTTTCGCGTGTTGGTGAGTCCGACGCCGATCGTTGGCCCGGATCGGTCCGCGAAGAACGACAATCACGCGAACGCGGGCTTCAAACACGAGGGTGACGAACTGCGCGCGTTTATGGCCGCACAGAGAAACATGGTCGTCGTCTGCGGGGATCGGCATTGGCAGTATGTCTCGGTCGATCCCGTCACCGGCCTGCGCGAATACTCGTGCGGCCCCGCGAGCGATGCGCATGCAGGCGGCTGGCCGAAGGACGACAAGCGGCCGGAACATAAGTATCTGAATGTCATCGGGGGATTTCTTTCCGTCACTGTCAATCGCGAAGACGAAAAGCCGGTGCTAGCCGCGCAACATTACTCGGTCGACGGCATTATGTTAAACGAAGACCGATTTGATACCGGGCAGTAAGGGCGCATCGAATTCGCGCGACGAAAGAGAATAGTCAGCGGTGGTGCGCGCGAACCAATGCTTTGTCGGATGCGATACTGCTACCGGTGCCAGTCCCCAAGGACGCGGAGGGGTACGATAATGAAAGCGTTCCGAATGCCGAGCACTGTCGCGTGGTGGTTCATGGCGGCACTTTGTGCGTACGCCGCGACCGAGAACGTTGTCGCGACAATCCAGCCTGAGCCGGACGGCGTAGCGCAACTCCGCAACGCCCTCGAGGCCATTCGCACGAACAATACCGACATGCAAGGCGACATCATCATTGAGATTGCCGACGGCACGCTCTCCATCGACACGCCGTTTTTGCTTGACGAGTCCTGCAGCGGCGCGAACGGCCACAACGTCATCTTCCGCGCGGCTTCCGGCGCGAAGCCGGTGATCAGCCGCGGTACGAGAATCGAGAATTGGACGGAGGACGAGCACGGGCGCTGGCGCGCGCCCCTCAACGGCAAACGCGTTCGGCAACTGTTCGTCAATGATGTTCGGGCACAACGCGCGCGCGGCCCCTTCCCAGAAGGCGCGGAGCGCTACGGCAATCTCAAAGCGATTGACGCAGATGCGGGTTTCATCGTCCCGAATGGAGAAATGGCGCAGTGGAGGAATCCTTCCGAGATTGTGTTCGGCTTCTTCAATTCGTGGTCGCACATGACGTGCGACGTTGCCGCGATCGCCGCCGATCCCGATGGTCGCGCCCGCGTTCGCATGCGAATGCCCGCGTTCATGCTGATGTCCCGCAAAGAGGGCGTGCGCGCGGAAATGCCCGCGTATATCGAGAACGCGATCGAAGTGCTCGACGAACCGGGCGAGTGGTACGCCGATGCGTCCACAGGCGCAGTGTATTACATGCCGCGCGCCGGCGAAGACATGACCTCGGCAAGCGCCGTGATCACCGGCAACGACGAACTGCTGCATATCGGCGGGCGGTCGGATGAGCGCGCGCATCATATTCGTTTCGAGGGCATCACGTTCGCGGAAGCCGCGGCGAACGATCCCGATACCGGCGGTCACGCCGACGTGCAGGCGAACTTCGTCATCACCACGGAGAACAGTTACGAGCGCGACGGCTATCTGGTCAATCTTCACAACGAATACATCAAACCGCGCGCGGCCATTGTTGTCGGCGCCGCGAGCGACATCGTATTCGACGGTTGCACGTTCACGCGCATCGGCGGCGCGGCGCTCAATCTCGACGCCGCGCAGAAAGCAAGCGATGTCGCGACGCAGGATGTGACGATTCGCAACTGCACGTTTTTCGATATCGGGGGCAGTGCGATACAAGTCGGCGACGTGAATCGGTATGCGCACCATCCGCTGGACGACGAACACGTTGTGCGCAACATCCGCATCGAGAATTGCAGGATTCACAATATCGGCAGCGAGTACGAGGACAGCGTCGCCGTCTTCGCCGGCTACGTGCAAAAAGTCGAGATCATCGGAAATGAAATGCACGATCTTCCATACAGCGGGATTTCTATCGGTTGGGGATGGGGCGAGGAAGACGCGGGCGGCTCGACGTATCCGATTCCATACATCTACGAATCGCCGACGCCCGCAAGCGACAACCGCATCGCGAACAACCACATATATCGCGTGATGCAGAAACGTCTTGACGGCGGGGGCATCTACACGTTGGGCAACCAGCCTGGTACAATCATCGAGGGAAATCACATTCACGACAACAAGGGCTGGCCGGGCGGGATTTATTTGGATGAAGGCAGCGGTTTCATCGAAGTGCGCAACAACCGCGTCTACAACGTGCCCACTCCCATGAACTTCAACAACCGCAACCAGGACCGTATCGAGACGTGCAACGTGCACGACAACGACTTTGCGGAGCCGCAGGCAAAATGAGTTTGCGATTGGCAGTGTAAGAGCAATTTGAGATATGTCGTAGCCGTCATGTCCCGTAGGATTCGCTGCAAATCGAGTGCGCGATTACGATTACGAGCACGAGCACGAGCACGAGCACGAGCACGAAAATTCAACTGCGTAGCGTCTCAATTCATTCTAATCTACCCCGCACGTTTCGCATAGTATGAGCAGGAGGCGACGCGAACAATGCAAAAGTATATGTGGTGGGATGAAGATGTGCCGGTACCGATGTCGCGCTGGGAGTTCATTGTATGGATTCTGCAAAACCCAATCGAGTTTTTGCTGAGACTGATCGAGTTGATACGCAACCCTTATTTTATTGCATACTGAATAGCCGGGGGCGCGCGAACGCAACAAGGCGCTTGGTTTCAGATTGGGACGGAAGACGTGTTCGCCGCGCGTCGCCGCTCCGTTACGTCGCCGCCGCGTGCGCACTTTGGGTCGTCGCGTGTGCGGCACACGCCGGCGTCCTTCCGATCCTCAAACGTGGCGCAGTGAACGGCGATCGTTGCCGCGTTATCGTGTCGACCGACATCGGCGGATCGGACCCCGACGACTTTCAATCGATGGTCCACTTTCTCGTATACGCGGACCTGTTCGACGTGGAGGGCCTGATTTCGTCGCCGCCGAAACAAGGCCGCGCCACGCACATCCACAAGACCGTCGATGCTTACGAACGAGACTACCCAAACCTCGTTCAATGGTCGACCGCGTATCCGTCGCCGGGCCAATTGCGCGCGGTCGTCAAACAAGGCGCGATCGATCCGGCGCCGGAACAAGGCTTTAGTCAACCGACCGAAGGCTCGCGATGGATTGCAGCGCGCGCCGGTGCGGGCGACGCGCGCCCGCTCTACGTGCTTGTGTGGGGATCGATCACGGACGTCGCACAGGCGGTACACGACGATCCGGCCATCAAACGCAATCTGCGCGTTTACTCGATCGGGTCGTGGAACACGTCCAACGATCGCGCTGCCCGCGACTACCTCTTTCGCGAGCACATCGATCTCTGGTGGATCGAATCCGACACGACGTTTCGCGGCATGTACGTGGGCGGCAATCAGGAGGGCGAGTGGGGCAACAAAAGTTTCCTCGAAACGCATGTGCGCGGACACGGCGCGCTCGGCGATTTTCTCGTCACAAAACTCGGGGCGATCAAGATGGGCGATTCGCCGTCCGTGTTGTATCTGCTCTCGGGCGATCCCAACGATCCTGCCGCGCCGCATTGGGGCGGCAGTTTCGTGAAGACGGACCACGGTCCGAACTACTGGACCGATTCGCAGGACGCCGCGTTGCAGGAGGGGAAATATCCGGGCGCGAAAACCGTAAACGCGTGGCGCGAACGATTCCTGACGGATTGGCGCGATCGCATGGATCGCGCCGCCGGGAGAGCGCGATGAACCGGTCCGGCGCGCAGAGAACGTGCGTTACGGTTCGCGCGCGGCCGCGTTAATCGAACCGATCGAGATTTGGATTGCTTCGGTTTCGAGGTCCGAGCGGACGCGCACTTTCGCGTTCAGGCCGGCAGTCCGCAGCCACTTGACGACCGACGTGATTTCTTCCGCGTGAAGCGCGCTGGACTTCGTCAGGATCTTGATCCCTGGCGCATTCTTCGACTCGGGAGTCACAGTCACGTTCCAACCGGCCTCGGCCATCGCCTTGCCGAACTCCTTCGCGAACCAGTGCGCCTCCGGATCGTAGACGTTGTACGTGATGTCCGCGGGGCAATACTCGAATTGTTTCATTTGATCAATGAAGTTCGAGCGCACGCGCCCGACGAGTTTCCACTCTCTTGCGGCGCTTTTTCCAGATGCAGCGCGCCGCGCGGGGCCCGCGTTATCGGCGGCGGTCCCGGCGCCCCCGCCACGAGACATTGACGCGTCACTTTGCTGAATCATCGTCCGCACATCACCCATTTACACGCACAAGACACACACAACGCGGCGATATTTTACCACACGAATTCGGGTTGTGGCGTGGCCTTTTCGCGAATCGCGAGGGCGAGACTACGCAGAATTATCCGTTTGAATACAATGCGAACTCTTGCTGTCCCAACGTGTTTGCGGAGGGCAGAACTCCGTGGTTCCGTTTCAACAGGTCTCGTAGAATCCGCCGATTGGCGGCGCCATGCGCGCAGGCAACGGGGGGGGCCGACGTGTGCGATCGGCTTCATTTGGCTAAGGCGTATCGGAATAATCGTCATGCCCTATTGGGTACCCAGGAACCATGAAAATGCAATCTCAGATTTGAAATCTCATATTGCACATCACCACGGGCAGGAAGACTTAGGACTCTCTAACATTAATGCCGAAACCCCTTCAGGTACATTCCCCGATGGGGGGTGGTTGGCACCCAGGGTAGCCCCGCCTACGTCGGAGCGACTTCGGCGGGCCAACCCTGGGCTGCGCGCCGAAACCCCTTCGGGATAAACGCAAAGACGTCATTATAGTTAGAAGTTCTAAAGGTCTGTTTTCGACGTAGGTGCGGTGGGTATTGCTGCCGTTCGGGTGAATCACGATGGCGCGGAGGCCTCGAATGGAAACACTATCGCAGCGAAATTCCTATTGCGGAGGAGACGGTTGTGGGGCATACTGAACGGTGGCGCCGCACCGCCCGAGGAGGGTGCATGGGGCGGTTGGTAGCAGGGCGCGCCAGAATTCGGATTGCGGCAAAGCGTTACAAGGATTGGAGGAACATGCCATGTCGATCTTGGATATTCTGCTGTTGCTCATTCGCATAATCCTACGATTGCTGGGGTTGCTCGAGCCCAGGATGCTCGTCGAGATGTAACGATTCTGCCCGGCATGGAAGCTGGACGGCCCTCTTGCAGGGAGGGACAGGCACCGTGTTTCGCTTCCTCCTTCGCTAGAGCTATGGAGGACAAGCCGCAGAGCCTGAGCGAAGGACGGCGCCAGTCCCCGGCGATTACGCCCGGTGATCGCTCGTGTGCCGGAGCCGGTACATGGTAGACTCCGCCAAATGGGAATTCTGTTTCTTGTGGCGGGTCTCGCGATCGCGCAGGGTCCAAGCGGGACAGTCGCATTCGTTCAACAAACCGATGCGGGGCAGCGCGTTGTCTGCGTAGTGGATGCAGCTACCGGCGCGGTGCGCACCGTGGGCGCGGGCCCGTGGGATGGCGCGCCCGTGTGGTCGCCGGATGGGTCAAGGTTGGCCTTTGGTTCGGAATCGGATGACGGCGCGGCGCGCATCCGAATCGTTGGCGCGGACGGCTCGGCGGGTCCCGAAATCGCGCATGCAGACCCGGTGAACTACGCGCCCGCGTGGTCGCCGGATGGCGGGAAGCTGGCGTACGGCGCCGGCACCGGGCATGCGCGGCACATTCGCGTGTACGACACCGAAACGGGGCGCGAAAACGTCTGGGGCGCACCGGGACCGCCGAACGAGACCAATCCGAGGATTGCCTTCCAGAAACCGGTGTGGCTGACAAACACGTTGATTGCCGCGGTCGGCATCCGCGATGACGAATCGGGGCGCGTCGCCGACCTCTACAAACTGGAGCAGGACAGCGTAACGCCGATGGTGGAGACGCGCGGCCTCGGCATCTACGTCGAGTGGGCGCCGACGCCGCATGCCCGCACCGGCCAGCTCGCGTACGAATCGAATGACGGCGGCGACCGCGAAATATTCGTGACTGCGCCGCAACGCCTCAACGACGTAAGCAACCATCGCGACGCGGATTGGAACCCCGTGTGGTCCGCGGATGGCGCGCGGCTTGCCTTCGAATCGTTTCGCGGCGGTTCGCGGGGTATTTACAGGACGACGCCGCAGGGAACCGTCGTTACTCCGGTCGCCGCCGATCCGGCTTACGACAACTGGTCTCCGACGTGGTCGCCGGATGGCGCATGGATCGCGTTTGTGTCCATGCGCACGGGCAAAGCGACGCTGCACGCCTGCCGCGCGGACGGATCGGACGCCCGCGCCATAACCACTCACGAGGGCGAAGACTTCGCGCCCGCGTGGCGGCCGACGCCGGCAAAATGACTTTGCGGTTGGCCGTGATAGTGATCATCGCCGGCGCCGTGGCGGGTGCGCGCACGCCAAGCGGTTCGCTGGGCGCGCTCCTTCTGCCCAATAGCACGCGGCCCGCGGTGATAGCGGCCAGCGGCGAATTCACGGTGGAAGCGCAACAGCGCGGCGACTTGCGCCTCATCGGTGAAGCCGCCGAGTTTCCGCTGTCGCCGGAATGGAAGGACACGCCCGGTGGACACACGCGCGCCGAGGTCGTCGCGCCGGGGGGCATGCCGGCCGGCGCGTACGCATTGGAATGGACGAGCGGCGACGAGGCCGACCGGAACATCCGTGCGGTGTACGTAATTGCGCCGCCGGAAACGCAGAATCCATTCTCGCAACAGTATGCGTTTGCGTGCGTATCGGTCGACGCAACCTCCGGCGAGTCGACAGTCATCGCCGACGTTGCCCAGCGCATCGACGACGCGCAGGCGCAGTTCGCCGTTGTGTTCGTACGCGGACCCGAAGACCGCTTTCCGGGGATCGTCGCGGCGCTCGATGCGTGCGCCACGCCGACGGTTGTGATCGCGGATGCGCCCGAGTCGGCGTGCCGACGCTGGTTCGGTCCCGCGACATTTTCGTTTTCATACGGGCCGGACACGTTCATCGCGCCGGCGAGCGGCCGCGCCGGGATTGGCGACGAAATCGGATCGGTAACCGGCACAATCGCGAAGCTGCGTCACGACGCAAAGACGTCGCGCTGGACAGTTGGGCTGTTCAGCGAGGCGGGCGCGCGGCTGAGTATGCGCAACGAGATTACGTTGTTTGTAGACGATACGCTGCACGCTTGCATCTACGGGTCTGCAGACGGCAAAGACCGCACCGACGCGCCAAAGGCCTGGGCGGGGTGGTTCGAACCGCCGCTGCATTTCGCCGTCATTAAGGACAGGGCAACGCTGTTCGCCGTAAACCGCAAAGAGGTAGCGCTGGTGAAACAGGGCCAGCGTTAGCAGCGCGGAACGGCTTCCGCGCATAGACCTGCGCGCGACTGCGAGAGGGGAAACAACACCGATGTCTACCGATCAGACCGGCCGCGCCGCGCCAACTGCGCGCATTGCATCGATGGACCAGATTCGCGGTTACGCGATATTCGGGATGCTGCTCGTCGATTACTTCGAGGCGTTCAAGGTCACAACAGAACAACTGCACCACCACAAAGAGTACATGACGTACGCGGACACGATCGCGCCGCTGTTTCTCTTTGTCGTGGGCATGGGCATGCGGTTATCGATGAAGCGGCGCATCGAGCAGGAGGGCGCGCAGCAGGCTCGGCGCGGCCTCTTGAAGCGTTACATGTTGCTTGTGCTCATCGCGTTCACATTGTACACAGGCTACTTGTGGGACGCGCTGATGAACATAGGTCTCGCGGGATTGATCGCGCTATGGGTTGTCGACAAGAAACCCGCCGTTCGGATTGGAGTTGGACTTGGGTTCCTCGCGGTGTATCAGGCGCTCTTTTCTTTCACAAGTTACGGCGGATGGATGACGCGCGCGATCGAATACGACGGCGAGAGCATGCCGATTATCTGGAAACTAATTCCCATCGGCACTGAACTGGTCGGTTGGCCGGGCAACGGCGGTCCGATCGGCCACTGGAGTTGGCTGTTGATGCTCATTTGCGGCACGGTCGCCTATGACATCATGTCGACGCGCGATACGAAGAAGATTGTCGTGGGCTGCCTGGCTTGGGGCGCGGCGTTGTCTATCGCGGGCTGGGCGCTGCACTGTCCATGGCCGGGTGTGAAGGAAGAATGGGTATTCTCGAAGAATTACATGACCGCGCCGTTCGCGTTGTGGGCTTCCGGACTCTCGTTTTTCACCATGCTTGCGTTTTACGTGTTGTGCGATCTGATCAAAGCGCGGTTGCCGCACTTGACCGTGTTCGGCATGAACCCGCTGGCGATCTACGTCCTGCAATGGTGCATTATGGAAACGGCGCACCGGTTCATCCCCGAGGATACGACAAACTGGTTCGGTATCATGGCCGGGTTCGCGCTGTTCTACGGCGTGTGTTACGGCGCTGCGTATTGGATGTACAGGCGAAACATCTTCATCAAACTGTAACGACCGCGACGGGCCGCGTGGTTTGATCGAAAGCTACGGCCTATAGCGCCTCTAGTTTGTATGCACCGGGGTTACATCCCCCTAAATCCCCCTTCAAAGGGGGACTTAAAGAATCGCAAAACGGCGGTATTGGTCTTGGCTTAAGTCCCCCTTTTGAAGGGGGATTTAGGGGGATGTCAAGGAGCACGTCAACTGCAAAGAATGTGTGCACTCATTCTTGAGCCGCTCTAATCTTGCTGGAACGTTTCGACGCCGAGTTCTTTCTTGCTGGTGAACAGCGCGTAGACCTTACCATCGGAATCGACGGTGCAGGTGGTTTCTTCGTGTTCCGGCGTCGAGAAGGCCCAACTCGTTATAAAGTCACCGTTGTTGTTGTATTTTGCGATGCTGACGTCTTTGGCCCCGGCTTTCGATATTGCGCCCTGGTATCCGGATTTGGTGCGCACCATGCAGTAAATGTTGCCCCACCGGTCGCCTGTCATGTTGTGGAAGTAGACCGGGCCGTCCGGCGGATCGCCGTACGCGAACGCGCCGACGTAGTTGCCTCTGGCGTCGAACTTCTGCGTTGGTCCGTAATAGCTGGTGATGAAGACGTCGCTGCTGCGGTCGACGAAGATTCCGTGCGGCGCGTTTAGCTGGCCGGGATTCAATCCTTCCTCGCCCCATTGATAGAGAAACTCGCCCTGGTTGTCGTAGACGTTGACACGCATGTTGTCCACGTCCGTGGCGAACAAGTGTCCCGTGGGGCCAAACGACAAGCCGTGACAGCGCAGGAGCATGCCGTCCGGCCGGCCCTTCTCGGCGAAGATTTTCAGGAACTCGCCCTTCGGGCTGAATATCTGAAGGCGCGGGCGATCGCCCTTGCTGTCGGATATGAAGATGCGGCCATCCGAGGCAACCTCGACGATGCGCGGTTCTGTGAAGTGTCCTTCTTCGCTGCCCGAGCCGAGGCCGAGTTCGCCGAGGTACTTGCCATCTTTCGTATAGCGGACGACCTTGCTGCCGAGTTGATCGGCGATGATCAGGTTGCCTTCTTTGTCGATTGCGATGCCGTGGGGATCGCGCATGTGTTCGGATCGGCCGGTCTCTTCGCTGATGACGGGTTCGGACCAGACGTGGATGCCGCGGTACACGATCGGTTCCTTGCCGACGATCACGGTCGCAAAGAGAAAACGGTTCGCCGATTCGGGAACTTCCGCGACAATGTGAACCTCGCGCGGCGATGGCATCTGCGCGGGCGTGCGATAGACGCCGTCCGCGCCGATCGTTCCAACCGTGTTGTCGCCGCCGGGGATGTCGTTCACGGACCAGGTCACCTGCTTCGGCGGCATTGCGGCCATCAGGCGCGTGGCAAGCATCACGATCTTGAACGGCTGCTCCTCGCCCGGTTCGAGGTATACCAGCGAGGGATGGATCGTCGCGCGATGATGCGGGGACTTCGGCTTGAGGTCTTCGGCATTCGCCCAGGCGCAGACAACGGCCAACGCCGCCACAACGCGTGCAGCACGACACGAGTAGAATTTGATGGAATTGCGCATGACTCCCCCAAGTGGTTCGCTTCTCGTTTTGGCCCGAATTTACCGCGCGGACCGAGATGGACGGTTCGTTGCCAGTGTATCGGGACGCGCGCCGAAGTGCGAACTTAATGTCGGCGCCGGAATCGGCGGGATGGAACGGCGCGTGCAGGGCATCACGGTCTTACCTTGAATTTGCTGTCGCTTTGATCGCTGATGGAATCGTCCGCAGTGGAGACGATCTTCACCTTATATCCATTTCCCTGCGCAACGGAATCTTTTACCTTCCATTTTAGCTGGCCGTCGTTTGGCGTCTCGTTCTTGATCTTGCGCACGAACGCGCCGTTACGCCACAGCTCGATTCGCACTTCGGGGCCGAGCGCGCCCGCGCTGGTCCAGGAAATGGTCTCCTTCTCTCCGATATGCCAGACTTCGCCGCCGTTCGGCGCGGTTACCGTAATGGACGGCTCGTCCGCGCCGGCGGCCTGCGTGACGGTCACGTCAACTGGGCTGCCGGTTGCGCCGGTGGCCTCGACGCGCACGGCGCCGACGCGCTCCGCGCCATCGTTTGTGGTGAATGCGCACTCGATGGTTCCCGCGTCCACACCGGCATCGCCCGAGCTAATGCTCAACCAGTCGCTGCCGGAAATCACCTGCGCGGACCAGTTCATCATGCCCGTGCCCGTGTTGGAAACATCGAAGGACGTGTTGCCCGCGGCCGCGCCCACATCGCGATTGGCGGGTATAACGGAAAGGATGGGTTGATCGGGCAACAACGAGAGTTGATCGGTGAAGTAATCGAGATCGGCGGCGTCGAGGCTGTTGTCCGACCAGACCAGATACGCCATTGAACCCTGGCACGCGACGCCAATATATTCGAGGAAGTTGTTGGTTGTTCGGTTGGCGTTTGTAACGGACTGGTTTGACGGCGCATCCGACGCGAGCCGCTCGACGGAGAACGTATCGCCGCCGTCATCGCTGACGCCGAGGAATACCTCGACCAACTGGTTGTTTACGTCGTTTCGCGCGTCATACCAGATGACGCCGACCCTTCCGGACGACTGGTCGACGTCGAGCCACGGCAGAAACTGGCTGTTCGTGTCGTTTGTGACCGCGACGGCCGTAGACCAGGTCGCCCCTTGATCGTCGGAATAACGCACGAAGACGTCGGTGTCGGGCATCGTGCCGACGACGTCGACGTACGAGATGTAGAGGCGCCCGTTATGCGTGCCGCCGCTTCGGTCCACGTCGATATTCGGGCCCGCAAACACGCCGCGATCGGGCTGGGCCGGAATGGGCACCTTGAATCCGATGCGCCCACCGGAAGCAAAGGCGCTGTTAATCGTGGTGACGAGTTGGTCGGTGCCGAAGTTGCTGCCGCCGAACCACGAGTCCGAGACGTCAACGAAGATTTTGCCGGACGCCGTGTTGTGCCACACGACGTATGTTTCGCCGTTCGGTCCAACGGCGGGTTCGGCAAAGATGTTGCCGGTTTCATTCGAACTCCCGAGGGAATTATCGTTCACAATGAGGCTCGTCACGAACGATTCGCCGCCGTCGAAGGACGGGAGCAAGACGATGCGTTGATCGAGCCCGCCGGGATCGTCGATGTTCGCCGTCATTGCGAGATAGACATTCTCCTGGCCGGCATCGTCGGGGTCGGGTCCGGTGGCAAGCTGCCATTTGTCGCTGCCCGGAAGGGTTGTCCCCGCGGGGTCATCCGGGGCGGTGGTTGCATATGCGAAGTGCGTGTAGTTCTGCCCGCCGTCCGTGCTCTTCGCGACGATCACCACGGTATCCGTCGTGCCCATACCGCCGTCTACCGTAGCGCCGTATGCGACGAATACATTGCCGTCGGCGTCAAACGCAACGCTGGGATCGAAGCGGAACGTGCTGGTCTTTCCATCCTCCGCATCGCCCAGGGGCACGTGCGTCCACGTTTGTCCGCCGTCCATAGAATAGAACGTATTCAGCGTCGCGAAATCGGGCGAATGTCCCGCAATGACCTGGTTGTTGGCGTCGGTCGGATTCACGTCGATGCCGACCTCGCTCTCGTTGCCCATTAGGTTGCTGACGTTGATGTCGACGCCCTTGGCTCCGGGCGTTCTCGCGCGGGGTGATTGCACTTTGAAATTGGCAGCAGGTGCACTGACCTGGGGATCGGGAAGTGTCGTTACAGGATCGCCCGGCCGCGCGCCGTCGCCCGCCGCGACGCACAAGCATGCGGCGCACAAGGCTGCTGCCCAATGCCCGATGTGGTATGGGCGGTCGTTCATGATGCCCGGTATCCTCCGCGTGCGCGAAGATATGACGGTACTGCACGAAACGAAGTGGAACGAACTTTGCACCTAGGACCCAACACACAGTATGGCAGAGGATCGCGATTCGCGCAATGGCTTTGTGCGCGGCGAGCGCGGTACGCTTGAGATCGTGGCAGCGATGGCGCGCTGGTTTGCGGTACGGCGCACCGGGTTCAGGCACTACCGAAACAGGGGGACCCCATGATCGATTTGATGGTTTGCTTCATTGCAGCAATTGGCGCGCAACAGGCCGACACGGCGGTGGCACCGGGCACGGAACCGTATCACATCGTCGTCGCGCCGGTCGGCGAACGGAACCCGAGGAACAGCGAGGCGGCGATTGTATCGTTGAAGGACGGATCGCTGCTGCTGGGCTGGACCGAATTCTATGCCGGCGATGGCGCGGACCACGGCCCGGCCCGAATCTCCGGAAAGGTTTCCAAGGACAAGGGCAAGACGTGGGGCGAGAAGGTCGCGCTGGTGGAGAACGACGGCGGCTGCAACGTGATGGAGGTGAATTTTCTCCGAACTCGCGACGGCCGGCTCATGCTGTTTTACTGCCAGAAGAACTCGGAGAGCACGGACTGCCGCGTAATGATGCGGGTTTCCGATGACGAAGGAAAGACCTGGGGCGCCGCGAAGCAGATTAGTCCGGACAACAAGTACACGGGCCTGACGAACGGGCGCTGCATTCGATTGCAATCCGGCCGTATCGTGCTTGAAGCGTGGGAAGGCGGCGATAGTTATTGCTATCTGTCGGATGACGACGGCGCGACCTGGCGCGAGTCGCAACGCGTGAAACCGGGCGACGGATCGTGGGAACCCGCGTGCGTCGAACTGAGAAACGGCGATGTGCTGATGCTGATGCGCACGGGGCTTGGCGGCCAATACAAGAGCATTTCCAAAGACGGTGGCGAAACGTGGAGCACGCCCATCGAAACGCCGTTGAAAGGCACGGCGGCGCCGGTTTCGATTAGCCGCGTTCCGGGAACGGGCGATCTGCTCGTGATCTGGAACCACAACCCGGGCGCGTCAAAACGGAACCCGTTCACGTCGGCGATTTCAACGGACGAAGGCGAGACGTGGGAGCGGTTCCGCAACATCGAAGATGCGCCGGACGACGCGTGGGCCTACCCCGCCGTAACGTGGGTCGATGGGAACGCTTTGCTCACGTATTTCAACTATACGGGCGGCTTGTCGCTGCAATTGAAGATCATCCCCGCGCAGTGGTTTTACGATTAGAGCAATTTAGGATACGTCGTAGCCGGTATTTCCTGTCGGTTTCTGTACAAATCGAGTGTGCGATTACGATTACGAGCACGATTACGAGCACGCGCACGAAAATGCAGCTACGTAATACTTCAAATTGCTTTAGTCCGTAACCTGGAAGGCATATAGCGCGCCTCGTTGGATGGTGAAGCGCAGCGCAATCGGGCGGCCCGTTACCGCTTGGTTCAACGTGCGATCGCCCGCTGGCGATTGCCACACGACGCGGTAGCGCAGAGGGTCGCACGCGATCAACCGCGATTGTTCGGCGTTGTACCCGTCGAGGACGGCGCCCGACGAATCAAGCAGTTCCACGCGCAGATCGCCTGGTGCGGCCGCTGCGTTGACGATTAGATCGACACCGTCGAACGCAAGCGGTTTGGTTTCAATCACGGCGGGCAATGAGGAGTCGTAGGGTCCGAGCGCAACGAAACGGTCCGCCGGCAGCGTGGCAAGTCCGATTCCCATTGCGCCCCATCCCTCGCCGTGTCGCGTTTCGACGCCGGTGAAGTAAATGTGGACGCGATTGTCCTTTACAAACATCGTCGTACCGGGAAATACGCGGCCCTGGTCCCATGCGCCGGGTGTGCCTGCGAGAAACACGGCGCGGTCCGCGACGCGAGTCCAATTTCGTCCGTCGCGGCTTACCACAAGTTGTACGTCCTGGTACCCGATCGAATTGTTGTTGGGCGCCTGGTCGAGATGGAGCAGCCATAACAAGCCAATCAGGACATCGCCGTAAGGAGTAACGGAAATCCCGTAAGGCTGCACCCAAGGATATCCGTCGTCCGTGTCGGTAATGAGTACCGTCTGCTTCGGCGACCATTGCTCGAAGTCGGCGCTTGTCGAAAGCCCCACGCCGCGCATCACCGCGGGCCAGTTGGGGTCCTTGACCTGTGCGCGCACAAACGCGAGGTATTCGCCCTTCCAGCGAACGATGCAGGTGCTGGTGTCGTTCTTGCCCACGGCATCGCGCCAATCGCGCAGGCGCCATTCGATCCCGTCGGGAGACGTGCCGACCAGCGCGCCGCCGGCGCCCTTGTACTTTCGCGCGGGATCGGGGTCGTCCGGCGTTGGAAGCACGCAAAAGCCGTGCGTATTCCGAATGATCACGTTGTGCCGGGAATGCACGCCGAACGCACCAACGCCGACCGGCGGTTTGGTCCAATCAATTCCATCCGTAGATTCGGCGTAGCACGTGTAATACTCCGCGGTGCGCGGATGGCCGGGCGTGTCGGGGATGCCGTCTTTGAATTCGTTGGCGAGGTACCAACACCGGAATTTTGACTGATCTGAATCGAACAAGACCGTGCCATAAATTTCGAGAATCCGCTTCTCCCACGGATTCTCCGGCACGATTACCGGATTATCCGCGTGCTTTTCGGGCGACATCAAAGTGCGCTTGGTGTTGGTTGTCGCGCGAACGAGATGGTCGTCGAGAAACAGTTGGGGGCCATTCGAAATGTCGATGGTTTCTTCCGCGTTAAGCGGGTATAAGCACGCGGAAATCGCGAGGATGACGTGTGTCATGACCATCGATGTACGACGCTTCGCTCGGAAAATCATTGTCGCGCTGCCCACCAACTCGCAATTCATGGAAGACTATCCTACGATACGCGGTTTAGTCGGGGAAAAAACAATGATCGCGATGTCTACGGCAGTTTGTGTACTAACGCTTTCCTCGTTCGGCGCGATGCCGCGGGCCGATGGCGGTGTGCTGCACGCCGATTTGGAGAACTACACAGACGGTGTCGTACAGGCATTGAACGCGGGCGTGCGCTGGCTTGGGGACCCGTTCAGCAATGCGAACGAAGGCGTCGTCCAAATCACGCGCGGCGACGCGTTTGCGGGAGCGCGCTGCGCACATGTAGCGACGGAGTCAGCAGACCAGATTGGCCGTGTACGTTTCCAGCCGAGATTCGATGCACCGAAACCGGGCGGCGATTCCATCGCGGAATTCGTGTATCGGCCCACCGCGGATGGTTTGTCGCCGCTGAACGAATTCGTGGTCTGGTCGGCGAAGGGATCGAGCGGGCAACCGGCAGGCGTAACGATTATCGCGAACAGTGACGTTGGCGCGGCGACCTATCGATTGGACGTCATCCACGCGGGCCAGAAGGAACCGGCGCGGACCGATCGCGTCGTTGGCGATGTAAAGCAGAACGCGTGGATTCGAATCGTTCTGCATCGAGAAAGGGCGAGCGGAACGGTGCGGTTGTTTGCCGGCGCACCGGACAATGAGTCGCTCGTGGGTACGTACCCTGATCTCGATGCAGGAAGCGACATTCATCAAATCGAGGTAGGCGATACGTCGGCGTCGGAACGATATGGTTCGGGTTACTGGGACGATATTCGCATAGGCAATCTTCTGGCGCCCGGCGCCACCGTAGCGGCGGCGGAGCCCGCGCTTCGCGATCTGCGTAACGAAGCGGCAGAGATTGAGGCGCCGATTCGCGTGGGCCGCGTGAAGCAACTCTTCGTGGACGACGCGGTGATCGAGTCGATGGAAAACGTCTCCCGGACAATGTACACGGCCACGAAGCACCCCAAAAACCCATTGATGGTGGCGAGCGCGTCGTGGGAAACCGGCGGGATTTGGTTTCTCCCATACGATGTGATCCGCGAAACGCCGGAGGGAGCACTCCGCGTGTGGTACGGCGTATATCCCAAGGCCGGAAGCAAGCTGACGTATACCTGCGTTGCGGAGTCGCGCGACGGAATCGAGTGGACGCGCCCTACGTTCGGACTGTTCGAGGTCAACGGGTCCAAAGACAACAACATTGTGTGGCAGGGGCGAGCCGTGAAACCGAATTTCGATCCGCGCGATCCCGATCCCGCGCGGCGGTACAAGGCGATGACGCGGAGCGACGCGTTTACGCCGCTGTTTTCGCCGGACGGCATTCATTGGACCGAATGGTCCGGGCCGGTGATTTCGCAGGCGTATGACGCTACGTCGTTTCATTGGGACCCTATCGGGGAGAAGTGGATCGCGTCGTGCAAAATCTTTCGTGACGGCAAACGCGCCCGGGGATACGCCGAGAGCCGTGATTATGTGAACTGGAGCGACACGTATTTCATGCTCGCCGCGGACGAACTGGACCAACCGCAAGATGAGACCTATGCGATGCGGATTTTCCGTTACGAAAGCGTCTATATCGGTTTGCTCAAGATTTACCACGTCGCGACGGACCGCTGCGATATCCAGTTGGCGTTCAGCCGTAACGGAAGGCAATGGCAACGGCCTTTCCGTACGCCGTTCCTCGCGAATGGGGACGAGCCGGGCACTCACGACTACGGAAATCTCGATGAAGCGGGCGAACCGATACGGATCGGCGACGAACTGCGCTTCTATTACGCGGGACGCAGCCTGCTGCACAACGAGGAGCCGCGAGACAGCAACGGATCGCTGAATGCCGCGACGTTGCGGCTGGACGGGTTCGTATCGCTTGACGCAGCCAGCGACGGGGTCATCACGTCAAAGCCGGTGCTGTTTGAAGGGAAGACGTTGTACATGAATGCCGACGCGAAGGAGGGCAGCATTCGCGTTGAGTTACTCGGCGGCGACGGACAATCGGTTCGGGGCTACGCGCAAAGCGAGGTCATCACCGGCGATGCCGTGCGTATGCCGGTGCGCTGGGCGAACAGCGGTGCGGCGGTCGAACTTCCGCGCGAACCGGTTCGCATCCGATTTTCCCTCTCAAAAGCGTGTTTGTTCTCCTACTGGGTGGAATAGCCGCGCCATACCCCCGCCCCGCGGCGCTTCGGGGTTATAATATCACTAAGGGGGAAATCTATTATGAGTATCAAGAATCTACCTTTTGGGCGTGCTGTGCTCGTGGCGATCGTGTTTGCGCTCGCTTTTTCATGTCCGAGACACCGTCCACTGCGAATCATCTTCAACCAGGGCGCCTATGGCAGTGCTGCGAATTACAGCGAATTGGAGTACTCGGACTTCTTCGGCGGCGTAGTGCAGATGGCCGACGACTTCGAACTGGCGGAAGACAACAATATTGTCACCCGCGTGCGTTGGTGGGGAGTGTATGCGAACAACATTCCGGCCTCGGACCAGTTTACGATCTTCGCATATGAATTGGTTGACCCCGAGCCGGAATCCCATCCCTGGTACGAATACACTTCTACGGAAGCTACGCGAACGGCGACATCGTCGACCGTGCCGTGGGATGGGGCCAACCTCACGGTTTACGAGTATAATCTCGCGATACCGGATGGTGAATTTCCTCCCGACACGCCTTACGCGCTGTCCATCGTGAACGATACCGGGCGCTGGGCGTGGCTGGTGAACGATTCGCCAACGCAAGGTAACGGTGTGGGCTGGGTGCGGCGATTGGCTGGTGGCACTTGGCTGACGATTGCAGTAGACAGTGCCTTCGTGTTGTGGAGCGACCAGTAATCCAACTTTCGCACCATGCGAATACTTCCACTTGCGAGCGTGAAATCGCGCGGTGTGAGGATGTACTCTGTCTGATCGAGGCGAGCACGGGCGGTGCGGCGACATCCGGCGCCGGGGGCCGCGAGCGGTAGGGTTCACGTATCGGGGAGAAATCGTCATGCGGGCAGTTCTTATTAGCGGCGTGGTGCTTTTGAATGTGGTCTGCGCGTCCGCGCAATCGAAGCAACGCGAACTTTTTCTCGTGAAGGACGGTATTGCGCAGGGGCGCATTGTCGTCGCTGCGGAAGCGCCGGCATCCACGAAGTATGCGGCGGAGGAACTGCAGCGGTTTCTCCGAGAGATGTCGGGCGCGACATTCGAAGTTGTTCCCGATACGGAGAAGTTAAAGGACGGCGATATAGTCGTCGGATGCAACAACGCACTGGGAAAGGCGACGCGAAAGAAGTCGCTGTACAAATCGCTGGGCAATGAATCGTACGTGCTGGAAAACACGGGAAAGCATTTGATTATCGCGGGGGGCGAACCGAGAGGGACGCTATACGGCGTGTACGGTTTGCTGGAAGATGTGTACGGATGCCGTTGGTTTACACCGGCGGTCAGCCGGATTCCGAAACTGTCTACGTTGAAGGTGCCTTTCACATCGATAAGCGGCGCGCCGGCGCTCGAGTACCGCGAACCCTTCGTGGCGGACTGCTTTGACGGGGACTGGGCGGCGCGCAACCGGATGAACAGCAGTTCGGCGCGCCTCGAGGAAAAGCACGGCGGGAAGGTGACGTACTTTGGGTTCGTGCACACGTTCAACATGCTGCTTCCGCCGGATCAATACTTCGATCAACATCCCGAGTACTTTTCGCTGGTGAAGGGGCAACGCCTCAAGGAGCGCACGCAACTGTGTTGCACGAACGACGAGGTGATCCGGATCGTCACCGAAGCCGTGAAGAAGAACATGCGCGAGCACCCGGATGCGACCGTGTTTTCGGTGTCGCAGAACGATTGGCTGAATTACTGCGAGTGCGACAGGTGCACCGCGTTGGCGGAGCAGGAAGGCAGTCAGCTCGCGCCGGTGCTCCTGCTCGTCAATAGCGTCGCAAAAGCGGTCGCGCAGGAGTTCCCGGACAAACTGATCGACACGCTTGCGTACCAGTATACGCGCAAGCCGCCGAAGACGATGCGCGCGGAGCCGAACGTGGTCATCCGCCTGTGCAGCATCGAGTGTTGCTTTGCGCATTCGTTCGTGACGTGCGACAGTCCCGAGAACGTCGCCTTCGAGCAGGACGTGATCGACTGGGGAAAAATCTGCAACCGGCTGTGGGTGTGGAACTATAACACGTCGTTCTCGAACTATTTTATGCCGTACCCAAACCTGCGCGTGCGGAACGACAACATCCAGTTCTATGTGCAGAACAATGTGAAAGGGATATTCGAGCAGGACGTGTACACGACGCTCAACGGCGAGCTGTCCGGCTTGAGCGGGTACCTTAACGCGAAGCTGCTATGGAATCCCGCGTACGACGAGGACACGGCGATCGACGAATTCCTCGACGCCGTCTACGGGAAGGCCGCGCCGCTGGTGCGCGAGTACATCGAGCTTTTGCATAACCGTGTCGAGGCGCACAACATTCACATGGATATCTGGATCGGGCCGGAGCATCCGGTGATCGACGACGGTGTGCTCGAGGCCGCGGACCATATTTGGGACGCAGCGGAAGCGCGCGTGGCGGACCAGCCGGACGTGCTCGAGCGCGTGCGGGCGGCGCGGCTGTCAGTAGATTTCGCGGTCATCGAGCGCGAACGCACCGAGGGCCTGAAGATGTACGAAATCGATCACACGGCGCGCGCGCTGAAGGTCCGGCCGGAATTCGCCGGCCGTGTGAAGCGCTTCTTCGAGGTGGCCGAGCGCAACGGCGTTACGAACTTGCGCGAGAGCCAGGGCGATATCAACGCGTACAAGAAGGAACTCGAAGCTTATACGGACATATCGAGCGGTCCCGAGCGAAAGGCGGTAAAGGTCCGCGGCGCACAGCCGGGCCTTCGCTTCCGCGCGTACGACGGCGAGTTCTCCTTCGTGCCCAATTTCGACGGGCTGAAGCCGGGCGCGGAAGGCATTGCCACCGAGATTGGACTTGGCGTGACGCAGCGCCGCGACGCGTTTGCGCTGGACTTCGACGGCTATTTCCTCGCGCCGCAGGACGGCGTGTACCTGTTCCACCTTCGCTCGAACGACGGCAGCAAGCTGTACCTCGGCGGCGAGGAACTGATCAACAACGACGGGCTGCACAAGATCGTCGTGAAGTCCGCGATCGCTACGCTAAAGAAAGGCTACCACGCGATCCGCGTGTCATACTTCGAGGCCGGCGGACAGGAGGACTTGGGCCTGTTTGTAGAAGGGCCGGGCATCATGAAGAGTTCGGTTCCCGCGGGGCTGCTGTGGCATTCGGCGCGCTAGGAAGTTCGTAAATCGCGACGCCGGTATTGGAAAAGGCCAGCGTAGCGCCGGAGACGCGGCGGAAGTACGCCGCGTCCTCGGCGCCGCGCTCGTTAATAACGTAAATGAAGCGCGGCCGGATTTCTTCGATAAACGCCGAAGCCTTGCCGCGCGGCATTTCCCCTCCAACAAACCGCTCGAATTTCTTGCCGAGTTCTTTGACGTCCGGCGTCAAAGCCCAGTGCCCCAGCGCGACGCGCACGGGCAACAGAAACGCGATCCGGCTTCCCAAGTTCTCCGTCGACAGCACGACGTCATTGGGCTTCACGCGTGACGCGAGCCACGCCACCGCTTCGGCGTCGGGTTCGCGGAGGTAATTGCGCGCGATGGTCGCGCCGATGTTCGCATTCCACACGACGTACAACACGCTTCCGATGGAATTGACGGCGAGAAATGCCACGAGAAATGCAGCGCGCGTTCGCGGCCGCTGAATGCGAAACCGTTCCGCGAGCGCGGGCAGCATCCCCACTGCGACGAGTATCAGTGGCGCCATCAGGGATATGCCGATTTGGGGCGAGAACGACAGCAGTCTCGACAGGTAGTTGCCGTGGAAGAGCAGAAACATTGCCGCGGCGAAGACGACGAGCAGGCGTTCGGCCGGGTCCGTCATTGGTCGTTTTCGAATGCACAGGATTCGCCAGGCAAACAGCAGGCCCGCGAGCCCAAAGCCGAGGGTGTGCCAATGAATCGGCGTCGTTTTCTGGTCGCCCTGACTCGCCCAAAACTTGAACACGGGATGTATCGAGAAGATGTAGTAGTAGTAACCGACGAGCGGTGCGCTGACAACGGCGGGTAACGCGCGCAGCGCGTTCGTGCGGAGATCGATTTTCCGCGACAGCACACATTCGATCAGAATGAACAGCGGGATCGCGGCGCAAATCGTAATGAGGTCGTAGGGGCGCATGAGCCCCTGTATGACGGCCATTGCCGCCGCGGCCACGTACCAACGCGCCCGGCGCGTGCGTTCAGCGGTAATAAACAGGGCAATGACGATCAGGAAGGTCCCGTGCGGCAAACTGTAATGCGGGTTCTTGAGGATTTGGCCGAAGGGATGAATGGCGGTAATGAGATCGATCGCGGGATTCCTCAGCCCGAGCGTCTTTGACGTGTCGATGAGGCGGAACGTGCCGAGTATGGCGATAACCCAGCCGAACCCGCCGCCAAATGCGCACATGACCAGGGCCGTGACGCGCTGCCACGTTCGGGGCAGCGCCACGACGGCGAGGGCCGCGAACCCGAGCATGAGCGTGAGCGAACCGGCAAACCGCCATATCGTGAAAGTGAGCTGCGGTGACCAGCCGAACCAACCCATGCACTTGCCGATAACGAGCCACTGCAGATTGAAGAATACGCGGTCGCAGGGTTGGTGGGTCATGTCATTGCGGAAGAGCCAGTGCCCCTGGGCGGCTTGATGAATAAAGGAAAAGTAGCTGTAGATGTCCATCGCCAGGGACACAAAGCCCAGGGGGACGTAACCGTCGTGGGCGCGCGCGGCGACGATCGCGTAGGCAATCTCGGTCACATAGAACAGAAGAACGCCCAGAGACGCGGCAAGCAAAAGCACGGGGAGCATGCGGGCATGTTGTGGGCTGGTGGACACGGGACCCCTACGGTACGGCGGGAGTAACGCGGGGTCAAGCGCGCGAGCCGGGACGGATGAGCAGCCAGATGATGAGGCCGACCGGCCAAACCAGCAACAGAACCAGTAGTGCCACCAAGCACCCGGACTTGCCGCGTTGCTGGGCGTCCGAGAACGCCCAAATCACGGAGCCGATGTAGACGATGAAAACGATCAGGGAAAACAGCGCGCCGATTCCGCTGGTTATCATGCTCCGAACTCCTTGCGTGGCAAGTGCTTGCAATCTAGCCGTGACATACTATGGCACATTTCACGTGTGGGAACAATCACGGGCGTCCCGCCCGTACTCCTTTTTTGTGCCGACCCGATGAGTCGGCGTGAGGCAGGGCCGGTAGATGCAAAAGTGCTAAAGTCGCGCGGAAATCATGCCGATAAAGAGAATGCCGAGGCAAGGATGCCGAAGGCGGCTACGCTACGGAGAGCAGAGTATGGCTGGTATACAGGGCATCGTGGGGCTGACTACCCCGGTCGGGTCGGGACCCGGCGGCGAGCGCCCCAACAGGCGCAACGAAATCCGCACGGATTCCGGCCAGCACGACCAGGTTTCGATTAGTTCGGAGGCGAAGGACGCTGCCGAGGCGGCCCGCGTGGCGGCGGCTGCCGCGGAGCAGGTCCGCGCGAAGGCGATTGAAGAGGCCCGCGAGAGCATCGAGCAGGGCGCGTACAAGCTGCAGGCCGTCGTCGAACTGGTCGCGGCGCGGATTAGCCCGTACTTGAACTAACCCCCGAAATTGTCTGACAGGTCGGACCGGTCGGACGTGTCCGGCCAGGCGCCACCCTCTACTTTCCCGTATGTCCGAAGCCGCCGGCGCCGCGGGCGGTTTCATCGAGCGATTCGCGCACGTCCCACTGCACCTTCGTGACCGGCGCGACAATCATCTGTGCGATGCGGTCACCCCGCTGAATCATGAACGGTTCCTGGCCGAGATTTGCCATGATGATGCGGATTTCGCCGCGGTAGTCGGCGTCGATGGTGCCGGGCGTGTTTAACAGCGAGATGCCGTGCTTGAGCGCGAGGCCGCTCCGCGGGCGGATTTGCGCTTCGTAGCCTTCGGGCAGGGCAATGCGCAGGCCGGTGGGCACAAGCACGCGTTCGCCGGGCTGCAGCGTGTAGGGCGTGAGCACGGCGGCGCGCAGGTCCATGCCCGCGGCGTGTTCGGTCTCGTACGCGGGCAAAGGCAGATCGTCGCAACCCGGTTCCCTGGTGATGCGCACGGTAACGTTGCGGGTCATAGCGGCACGCTTTCCAGCCTGGCGCCGTTCTTCGGGCCCAGCACGACGAGCGCGCACTGTTCCGGCGTGTAACGTTCTTGCGCGAGCTGTTGAATTTCCTCCGCCGTGACCGCTTCGACGCCGGCGATAATTTCGTCCACCGGCAGAATCCGGCCGTGATACATGAACGATTTTGCCATGCGCGTCATGCGATTGAACGTGCTCTCGAGCGTCATCAGCACGCTGCCCTTCAACTGCTCGCGGTTGAGTTCGAGTTCCTGTTGCGGCAGCGGTTCCTCGCGCAGCTTGCGAATCTCGGCGAACGCGAGGTTGCATGTCTTCTCCAAATTCTCCGGCGCGATCGCCGCGTATACGCCCATCATGCCGGTGCGCCAATAGCTCGCGTGATAGCCGTAGATCGAGTACGCGAGGCCTTCCTGCTCGCGAATCGTTTCGAAGAGGCGCGACGTGGGGCCGCCGCCGAGCGCGTTCGAGAGCATGTTATAGACGTAGCGTTTGTCGTCGAAGATGCTGGGGCCGGGAAACGCAAAGGCCAAATGGTCCTGCGAGATGTCGCTGGCGGCGTGGTGAATGCCGGGTGTAAACGCGGGCACGCTGTCGGGCTGCTGCGCGACTCCGGCGGTCAACGAGGAGAACTCCTGCCGAATCTGTTCGAGCACGATTGCTTCGTCGAAGCAGCCGGCTACGGAAACGATGAGGTTCTCCGGCCTGTACCAGTGCTCGAAGTACGTGCGCACGTCGGCGGGCGTCATTGCCGTCATCGTTTCTTTCGAGCCTGCGATTGGAGTGCCGAGCGGATGGTCCGGCCAGAAGTTGCGGGTGAGCAGATCGTGTACGTGGTCTTCCGGCACGTCCTCGCTGCTGGCGATTTCTTCGAGAATGACGTTGCGCTCTTTTTCGAAATCGAAGAACTGCGAGTCCTTCACGATGTCGCCAAGGATTTCGATCGCGACGCCGACGTGTTCGCCGAGCATTTTTGCGTAGAGGCACGTATAGTCGCGCGAGGTGAACGCGTTGAGGTGCCCGCCCTTGGACTCGATCGCCTCCATGAGTTGGCGAGCGGTGCGTTTCGTCGTGCCTTTGAAGAACAGATGTTCGAGGAAGTGTGACACGCCGGCCTGTTCGGGCCGCTCGTTCGCGGATCCCGTCGCGATCCACACGCCCGCGGCCGCGGTGCGCAGGTACGGCAACGGCTCGAGTAGAACGGTAAGGCCGTTGTCGAGTTTGTGTATGGACGATGTATCGACAGCTATCGAAGGTGCGGACATTGGGTGTTTCCAGGAATCCTAATCAACCACGGAGACACGGAGATCACGGAGCAAGACCTTTGAACCTAAGAACGGCAGTTGAACCACCAACCGGTGAATCACGTTACGGGTAACAAGGTGACGTGAGAAACGCGACCTTCACCATCTGGGTGAGGGACAGGCACCGTGTTTCGCTTCCTCCTTCGCCAAAGCTATGGAGGACAAGCCGCAAAGCCTGCGCGAAAGATGGTGTCAGTCCCGTTCAACCGCCGCTTTTCGGGTGAATTTCTCTGTGTTCTCCGTGTCTCCGTGGTTTCATTCTGTCGGAACGCACACGGCGCTGGGAGCGCCAGCGCCGTGTATGTTCGTTTCGTTTAGTACCGGTCCCGGCGTCCGCCGCGGTCGCCGCCACGTCCGCCGCCGCCGCGTCCTCCGCGGTCGCCGCCGCGATGTCCGCCACGGTCCCCTCCGCGATGTCCGCCGCGATCGCCGCGGTCACCGCGCTCTTCACGCGGCCGCCGCTGGCTCCACTCCTCGTCGGAGATAAGGCCAAGTTGGCGGTCCGCTTCCACCTTCGAGAGGTTCACGCGGCCGAGCTTGTCGATTTCGATGACTTTCACGTTCACTTCATCGCCGACATCGACCACGTCCGTGACTTCCTTCACGTGGCCGACGGACAATTCGGAGATGTGCACGAGGCCTTCCTTGCCGCCGAGCACGGCGACAAACGCGCCGAACGGCATGATGCGCGTAACCTTGCCCGCGTACACTTCGCCGACTTCCGGCTCCGCGGTGATCTCGCGGATCATGTCGATGGCGGCCTGGGCCTGTTCGGAATCGACGGCCGCGACGTTCACGGAACCGTCGTCTTCGATTTCGATCTCCGCGCCGGTGATGCGCTGAATCTCGCGGATGACCTTTCCACCCGGCCCGATCACTTCACGGATTTTGTCGACGGGGATATGAATCGTGATGATGCGCGGCGCAAACTTCGAGATTTCGTTGCGCGATTCCGCAAGGCATTCCCGCATTTTGCCGAGAATGTGCAGCCGGCCGTCGCGCGCCTGATACAGCGCCTGCTTCATTACGTCGCGCGGAACGCCCATTACCTTGCAGTCCATCTGGAACGCGGTAATGCCGTTGGCGGTGCCGCAGACCTTGAAGTCCATGTCGCCGAGGTGGTCTTCCGCGCCAAGGATATCGCTCAGCACGGCCACGTCGTCGCCTTCTTTAATCATGCCCATCGCGATGCCCGCGACCGGCGCCTTGATTGGCACGCCCGCGTCCATGAGGCTCATCGTCGCGCCGCAGGCGGACGCCATCGAACTCGAGCCATTGCTCTCCGTAATGTCCGACACGACGCGAATCGTGTAAGGAAAGGTTGCTTCGGATTCTTCGTTGGCGTCGAACGGCAGGACACCTTCGACGGCGCGTTCGGCGAGTTTACCGTGGCCGATCTCGCGGCGTCCGGGCCCGCTGATGCGGCGCACTTCGCCGACGGACCAGCTCGGGAAGTTGTAGTGCAGCATGAACCGTTTGAACTCTTCGCCGGACAGTTCGTCGGTGCGTTGTTCGTCGCGGCTGGTGCCAAGCGTGGTCGTGACGATCGCCTGCGTTTCGCCGCGGGTGAACAGGCACGAGCCGTGTACGCGCGGCAGAATACCGACTTCGATCGAGATCGGACGGATCGTTTTCGTGTCGCGGCCGTCGAGCCGAACGCCCTGCTGGAGCACCTGCTCGCGCATAAGCTTCTTCTCGATCGAGCCGAGCACGTCGGAGATTTCCTTCTCGCGCTCTTCGAACAGTTCCTCGCCGTACTTCGCTTTAAGCGATTCGTGCACCTGGGATTCGAGCGCGTCGAGGCCCGCGGCGCGTTCCTGTTTGGCGAATCGCGGACCGAGCAGTTCCTTCAGCTTGCCGATGGCGACGCCTTCGACGTCCGCGACGATCTCCGCGTTTTGCACCGGCGCGGCGAACGTCAACTTTTCGACGCCCACGCGCTTGCGGAACTCGTCGATACCGTCGCAGATTTGCTTAATGTAGCCGTGGCCGAATTCAAGCGCTTCGAGCATCTTGTCTTCGGAAATCTGCTTGGCCGCGCCCTCGACCATGGTGATCGCTTCGCGCGTGCCCGCCAGCACAAGATCGAGTTCGCTGTCGAGCATTTGCGACATTTGCGGGTTGACGACCAACTCGCCGCCAATCAGGCCGACGCGCACCGCGCCAATTGGTCCTTCGAACGGTACCTTCGAGATGTGCAGCGACGCGGAAGCGCCGATGATGCTGAGCACGTCGGGGTTGTTTTCGTTGTCGGTCGAGAAGACCGTCGAGAACACCTGGACTTCGTTATAGAAGCCCTTGGGGAATAACGGCCGCAGGGGGCGGTCGGTGAGGCGGCACACGAGCACTTCGCGTTCGCTCGGGCGGCCTTCGCGGCGGAAGAAGTTCCCGGGGATGCGGCCCGCCGCGAAACTCTTTTCGCGGTAGTCGACCGTAAGCGGGAAGAAGTCTTGCCCTTCTTTCACGTCGGATGCGACGCAGATCGCCGAGAGCACCATCGTTTCACCACAGGTGACCATGACGGCGCCGTGCGCCTGCTTCGCGATTTTGCCGGTCTCGAGGATGATTTCCGTCGAACCGACAGGGATTGAGAGACGTTCTGCCATACTGTTTTCTTTTCTCCGTGTTGGATGTGGTGGAACGCCTCTCAAGAGCGCTCCACGCCGTTTCTTTCTATTTCTACTTTTCGTTGTACACGTGTTCAGCCGCACCGGCTGCCCCGCTTCGCGAGTAACACACGCGAAGCAGAGCTTCCAGCCCGCTTGCGTTCCCAAGCCGGAGCTTGGGAACGAGTACTACTTGCGCAGGCCGAGGTTCTTCACCAGCGTGCGGTAGCGCTCGACATTCTTCTCGCGCACGTAATTCAACAAGTTGCGGCGGCGGCCGACGAGCTTCAGCAGGCCGCGGCGCCCCGCGAAATCTTTCGGGTGCGACTTGAAATGCTCGGTGAGATCGTTGATGCGCGCAGTGAGCAGCGCGATCTGCACTTCCGACGACCCGGTGTCGCCTTCGTGCGCGGCATTGGTCTTGATGATCTCGGTCTTGCGGTCTTTCGTCAGAGTCGACATGGTTCACCTGTCCCTTTCGTTCGCCCGGCCCCAGCGCGGCATCGGTGAGGTTGCACGCCCGAGTTCCGGGTAGTTATCGCCCATGCGCCGGATACATTCCAGCGCATCCAAGGCCGTAATCGTAATCGTCCTCGTAATCGTAATCGAGTTTTCAAACCCGATTACGATTACGAGTTACAGGGACGATTACGATATCAATTCCAATTTTCGATTATCGGTCTACTTGTCCGTCAGTGCCGCCAGCCCCGGCAGCTCTTTGCCCTCAAGCATTTCCAGCGATGCGCCGCCGCCCGTCGAGACGTGCGACATCTTGTCCGCGAGACCGTATTGCACAACCGCCGCGGCCGTATCGCCGCCGCCGATGACGCTGGTGATGTTCGGCGAGGTGGCCAGCAGGTCCGCGATCGCGCGCGTGCCCTTGCCGAACTTCTCGAACTCGAACACGCCGAGCGGGCCGTTCCAAACGACAGTCTTCGATTTCCTAATCGCGTTGCTGAACAACTCGATGGTCTTCGGCCCGATGTCGAGACCTTGCCAACCGGCTTCGATGCCGCCGAGTTCGACGATCTTCGAGACAGCC
This sequence comes from Candidatus Hydrogenedentota bacterium, assembly GCA_013359265.1. NCBI lineage: Bacteria > Pseudomonadati > Candidatus Hydrogenedentota > Candidatus Hydrogenedentota bacterium. The sequence goes on along the minus strand of JABWCD010000008.1, from coordinate 136,242 downwards.
TCATTGGAGAATGCGTCGGCGACTACGGTGTCGATCGGGAGCAGCAGTTCGACGCCCTTTTCCTTTGCCTTCGCCATGACGGTCTTGGCCGTCTCGATGCCCGGCTCGTCCAAAAGCGAATCGCCGATCTCGTAGCCCTGCGCCCTCATGAAGGTGTAGGCCATACCGCCGCCAATGATGAGCGTATTGACGAGGTTGAGGAGGTTTTCGATGACGGTGATTTTGTCGGAGACTTTGGCGCCGCCGAGGATGGCCGTGAGTGGGCGCTCTGGATTGGTTAACACCTTGACGAAGTACTTCATTTCCTTCGCCACGAGAAAGCCCGCGGCACTCTGGGAAATGAACTTGCACACGCCTTCGGTGCTCGAATGCGCGCGGTGCACGCTGCCGAAGGCGTCGCTCACGTACACGTCGCCGAGCGCGGCAAGCTGCTTCGACAACGCCTCGTCGTTCTTGGTCTCGCCTTTGTGGAAGCGCGTGTTTTCGAGCACGACGATGTCGCCGGGTTGCATCGCGTTCACCACGGCCTCGACTTCCGGGCCGACGATGTCGTTCACTTTCGTGACGTTGCCGCCGACAAGTTCTTTCAACTTCGCCGCGATGGGGTCCATCTTCAGCAGCGCGTTCTTCGCGACGATCTCCTGCTTCTCGGCCTCGCTCTCCGCCTTCTCCGGTTTGCCCGGGCGGCCGAGGTGCGACATAAGGATGAGTTTGCCGCCTTTTTCGCGGACATAGTTGATGCTCTGCAACGCCGCGCGAATGCGCGTGTCGTCCCGCACCGAACCGTCCTTGTTCTGCGGCACGTTGAAATCGACCCGCATCAGGACGCGTTTGCCCTTCAGGTCGAGGTCTTGAATCGTCAGTTTATTCATATCAGTGATAACCACGGAGACACGGAGAGCACGGAGATATTCAATCGCGATCCTCGAACTTTCGAATTCGAATCTCCAATACGTGCGTTGCGTTCTTGGCCAACGGCGCATTCGCGGTTTGAAAGGCCCGCGCTCCGCGTTCTCCGTGTCTCCGTGGTTCTTCCCCTTCTTATGCTTTCATCTTCTTCAGCAGGTCGATGCAGCGGTTCGAGTAGCCCCACTCGTTGTCGTACCACGACACGACCTTCGCGAAGTTGCCGTCCATGACGCTGGTAAGCTTCGCGTCGACGATGCTCGAGTACGGATTGCCGATCACGTCGCTGGACACGATCGGGTCCTCGCAGAACATCAGGATGCCTTTGAGCGACGTCTCCGACGCGTTCTTCAGCGCGGCGTTGATCTCGTCCTTCGTGGCGGGCTTGATCAACTCGACCACGAGGTCCGTCACCGAACCGTCCGGCACGGGAACGCGCATCGCGATGCCGTCGAGCTTGCCCTTCAGCGCGGGCAACACTTCGCCCACCGCGCGGGCCGCGCCGGTCGTCGTCGGGATAATGTTGGTTGCGGCGCTGCGCGTGCGGCGCAGGTCGCTGTGCGGCATATCGAGCACGCGCTGGTCGTTGGTGTACGCGTGAATCGTCGTCATCCAACCGCGCTTGATGCCGAACGTCTCGTGCAGCACCTTCGCCATCGGCGCGAGGCAGTTCGTCGTGCAGCTCGCGTTCGAGACGACCTGGTCCGTCGGCTTGAGCGCGTCATCGTTCACGCCCATCACGACGACCGCGTCAATTGCGTCCTTCGGCGGCACCGTCAGGAGCACCTTCTTCGCGCCCGCCTTCACGTGGAGCAGGCACTTTTCCTTCGTCGTGAACACGCCCGTCGATTCGACGACAAGCTCGACCCCGAGCTGGCCCCACGGCAGCGCCGACGGGTCCTTTTCCTTGTACACCTTCACGGGGTTGCCGTTCACGACGATCGAGTCTTCCGTCGCCTTAACCGTGCCCTTGAACACGCCGTTGGTGCTGTCGTACTTCAGCAAGTGCGCAAGCGTCTTCGGATCGGTAAGGTCGTTGATCGCCTCGACGTCGAAGTCCGGATGCTCGAGCAGCAGTTTGAACACATTACGGCCGATGCGGCCGAACCCATTGATGCCTACTTTGGTAGCCATAACCCCTTAATCCTTTCGCTTGATAATTGCTTCACCGGGAGCTTCCACACGCGTTCCGCGCGTGGGTGGATTCCCGATGCACAAACCGCAAAACCTGTCGCCCAAGAGGAGGTTTAAATCGTGGGGGGCGGACCGGATTTTCCGGCCCGTCATTCACCGCGCGCCCCGAGTGGGGAACTTGTGTTGGCGCGGGTGTCTCACGCTTTTGCGCCTCTTTACGTAAACAGCTCAGATGATGCCATACGGCGCGAGAGGGAGTCAAACGCACGACGGTTGGCGCAACGCGGGCATCGCACCATTATGGAACGTTCGGCGAGCCGGGCGGCTTCGCTGACATCGCTTCGCAGAACGTGGTAGGGACGGTCCTGGCGAACCGTCCCTACCCCAAAAACTACGACACCGCCGATTCCCGCGTCGGCATGGTCCAGTGGCTGGTATCGACGAACTTTTTCCAGACTTGGAGCTGATCCACCGGGACGCGGGCGCCGAAATGGGGCATCCACGCCGGCTTGTACGGTCGGATCAAGAGCGGCATGTTGGCCTCGTCCGGCGTACGGTTGCCCTTGCGGACGTTGCAGTGTAGGCAGGCCAGCACGAGGTTCTCCCACGTGTCGCCGCCGCCGCGCGACTGTGGCACGACGTGGTCGATCGTGAGCTGGGCGCGCGGGAAGTGCTTGCCGCAGTACTGGCAGGTGCTCTTGTCGCGCTCGAAAATGCTCTGGCGCGAGAAGCGCACCTCGTGGTGGATGAACCCGTTAAATAGTGTCAGCAGAATGACTTCCGGCACGCGCACGCGAAAGCTGGGCGTGTGGATGTAGCGCCCGCCGAGGCCGTTCTGCGAGAGCTTGACCCAGTCCTCGAAGTCGTGGAGCGAATAGTGCTGCGGGTGGACGGCGCGGGCGGCATCGACGTAGAGCAGGGTCATCGCGCGCCGGGCCGACGCGATATGCACCGCGGCCCAGGACTTGTTCAGGACTAGTACGTTCCCATCCAACATGCGCGAACTCCGCCGCATAAACGCTATGCGCCGATTACCACGCGGCCCCATGCATACAGGCCACGAAGCGCACGGCGCATGCACAATGCAAAAAGGCAACAGCAGTATACGAACGAAATGGCGGGCAGTCAAACCAGCCAACGGGATACAGGGTAGACGAATCGCGGCGAAGGCTGTACGATTCGGGGCGGTCTTTCAGGCAGGTCCTACGGGCGGAGTTGGCGGTTTACGATGCTGTCGCGGTTGTGTGTCGCGGTTACCGGGCTTGCGATTCTTGCGCTGGCCGTATCGGGGTGCCCACGGCCGCGTGCAGATACCGAGCGCGGAGTGCGCGCCTCAGCGGGCGGCAACAGCATTCGCCAGCCGTTCACCGACAAGGAGCTGTTCGCGGCGCTCGATCTTGACTTACCAGGGCTGGAGGACACGAAGCGGGCCGTGGCCTGCGGCAATTATCCCTCGGCAAAGGCCGCGCTGAATGCCTTCATGCGGTCACGATTCAGCCGATCGAACTTCTTCGATCCGTCCATCGATCTCGCGTACTTCGGGGAAGCGGAGTTGCTGTCGGCGGAAGAATCCGCGCGGACGGGCCGGTTCATCTCGCGTTACTCCGGGCGCGTGTTTCAGTTCAATCCGGATGGGTTCAGTTTGGACGACGTCGATCTTAATGACGTGTCGCAATTGGACAGCAATTATCTGTTCGGTCTCGACGAAATGTTTCTGCGTTACCGCCCCGCGTACTTCGTGACCAAGGACCCAATCTACCTGCAGCGGTCGTACGAGTTGATCCGCAGCTATTACGAACTGTTTCACGGGGGCGCGCGCGACGGCGCGGCGGACGTTCCACTGAGTCCTTGGGAGCGCTGGTCGCTGCGGCATCGCATTGAGCACCTGGTCGCGTACTTCGTGCTGTTCGAGGCGGGCGATCTCGATCCGGAAGTGACGGCGATGGCGCTCAAGATTTTGCTCGAGGACCAACGGGTCCACGTGCCGCGCGGACCGCTCTGGGAGGGCAATGCCGTCGAGTACATGTGCTTCACCGGCGCGTTCACGTCGGCATTTGTGTATCCGTTTAAGGAATCGGGCGCGTGGTACACGGACCAGACGGGCCGGCTATGGGGCGGCATGCTGCAGCTCATGCCGGACGGGTGCAACAGCGACCTGTCCCCGACATACGCCGGCGCATACGGCTACTGGGCGGATTTGTACAAGCCGATTGTGTGGATGGACAGCCCGTGGCGCCTGGAAAACGTGCCGGACGACGTGCAAGTGAAAATGGAGGCGCTTGGCGAGTTTCTGATGAACACGACCAAGCCGAGCGGCGAATACGCGCCGTTCAACGACTCCGATCGTCTCTCGTATTTTCCCGAATACGTGCGCGGGCTGGGCGCGTTCTTCGACTACTTCGGGCGGGACGACTTCAAGTGGTTCGCGACCAACCAAACCGAAGGCGCCCCTCCGGCATATCACTCCTATCCGCAGACGTCGAAAACGCCGAGCTATTCCGGCCTGTACGTGATGCGCGACGGTTGGGACGCGAATGCGATCTATCTCGCAAGCGACTTCGGTCCAGGCTGGTTTGCGCATTCGCACGCGGATTACGGCAGCTTTGTGTTGCACGCGTTTGGCGAGGACCTCATCGACGAAGGGCGCTCGGCACAGTACGAAAGTGCACTGCACGTCAACTACTCGACGAAGTACTGGGCGCACAATACGATCGCCGTTGATGGGCTCGGTCAGGAGAAAGGCGCGCTTGGCCGGCCACCGTTTGGGCAACCGGTACCGGCACAATGGGTAACGAACGCGTCGTTCGACTATGTGGCCGGCGAGTATCCGCTGCACGTGTTGCACCCGGCGGAATTGCCGGGCGTCGTACACCGCCGCGCGATTTACTACGCGAAGCCGGACTATTTTCTCGTGCTCGATCGCGTCGACGGATCGGGGCCGCACAACGTTTGGATCAAGTTTCAATTGGGTCCGTCCGTGTCGGCGACGTTGTACGGTAACGTCGTGCATGGCGTTTCGGAATCCGGGCCTTCGGTCTGGATCATTCCCGGCGACGCGCGGCCGGCGCCAGGCGTAATCACCGGCCAGACCGAACCGCGATACGATGGGTGGGTAAGTCCGGACAATCGACTTGCAGCACCTGTTGCGGCGCCGTCGATTGAATACGAGGAAGCACGCGCGCTTCCGTTGAATTACGTGACGGTGATTCAACCCGCAAGGAAGTCTACGCGACCGGCATTGCTCGTCTCTTCCGTACCCCTTAATGGGCCGAGCGGATCGGGAATCGAGTTACGCGTTGCGCCCCCTTCGGGCGCGTATGAGGACGTGTACATCATCCGGCACGAAGGTACGATTGTCATGGGAAGCGACGGCGGATCGGTTGATGGCAGTATTGCGCATTTCCACTATGTCGCGGACGAACTCGAAAGAATATCGGTGGTGAATGCGGTGGATAATTCGTTCTCGTTTGACGGGCAAACCGTGAACCGTTCGTTTGGCAATGCAACGAGCGCATATGCGAGTTCGGACGATGGGTTCTCGGAGTGGCATGCGGAGTAGGCGGTGTGCGCGCGTGAGGTCGCGAGTCACAGCAACTCAAGATTGTGTGTATCGCGGAGGGCGGGTGCTCCAATCCGCCGTCGTGTTACGAGGTGAGGATGACGGGGTGGAAAAACCACCCTCCGAAGGATTCGCGTGTGCAGGCAAACTTGAGCTGCTCTAGTTCTGAGAAGCGTTAGGTAGTGCCACTTACGTTACGGCGGGGATCGTCAGGCGAATATCGTGTGGATGACGTGACCGCGGTAGCAGGTGAGGCAGCGGTCGATGGCTGTTGTTGCGTTAGCGTCGCCCAAAGGAACCCGGAGCAAAGGCTCTCTAGCGGCATTCACAGACTGATGCGCGGGCGCCTGGAGCTGCGCAATATATATACTCCCAGCACCGCCACCGGAAACGCGGTCAGAAGCAAATACAGCGCTCGCGATGCGGGCAGGGGGGCATCGGGGCTGGTTGGGCTTGTACGATACGTGAACTCCTGCAGGTTTGTCATGCCGTCGCCGTCAAAGTCGTCGTCCGGTGACACCTCCTCGAAGCCGCTGATTGTGTCGAATGGGTCGTGATCAATGATGAGCAATTCGAAGTAGTCCGAAAAGTTGTCGCCGTCGGAATCGGGCCAGCCGCTGGGGCTGAGTGAGGCTTCGGCGATATACGCGATGATATCATTCTCTGATCCGTCGGGCGTATCGAAAGTAATGTTTGTGGCCGTTACGAACACCCAGTTTCCGACGCGATCCGTCGCTATGCCGGGCGAATAACTAGTAATGCCGCCAATATTTATGAGTCCCAGATCTGGATGGAGTTGACCAGGTTCTGTCCATGTGGCGCCATTGTCAGTCGAGTAAGAGATAGACTGCACACGTCGGAGGCCGGACAATGTTGCCTGCTCGGCCCCCGAGAACAGGCACCAGTTGCCCCACCCGTCCGTTGCGACAACTGGGGTTTTCGCGCGCAGGTTTTCACCAGTGGATCCAGCGATCGCCTCGGGATCACTCCATGTCGCTCCATTGTCTTCCGACCGAGAAACGAAGAAGCTTTCGTTGCTCCAACTTACTTCCCCTTCCCAAACCAAAACCCAGTGCCCGGCCTTGTCCGTGGCCAGGTTTCCGCCATAACTGAGACCTGTCCGTTGTCTTAAGGGAATTTCGACGGGAGTAGACCATGTCTGTCCGTTATCGTTTGACCGTACCGCGCGCATCTCGGTGTGATGCCAGGCTGCAATCCAATTGCCTTGTTCGTCTGTCTCCAACCATACACCCTGAGCGCGCCCTGAAATACCGTAGTCCTGCCCACGCATCTCACCCAATGTTACCGGTTCGGACCATGTGTTGCCGTCTGTCGACCGCGCGCAAACGGCAAAGGTATTGTCCAAGCTTCCTGCCTCAATCCAAGCCACTTCCCACACACCGCGACGATTGGTTCGAATACTGGGTTCTATATCGTCTTGATCGTCGGTACCGGCGTTCGTGATTATCGTGCTCGCAGTAGACCAAGTCGCGCCGAAGTCTGTCGACTTCGCAAACATGACCTCCGAGTCTCCAGTTGGTCGATACTTGCTTGCCACGTCCTCACTGAAAGACGACTGTTCATATTGGTTCGAGTCCCAAACCACGATCCACACCCCCTTTCCGTCCGTCGCAATCGACGGGTGATCCTCCCAAACGAAATCTGAGGATGGAATTGGAATTACTTTCACAGGATCAGACCACGTGTGACCGTTGTCACTTGAATGTGCGGAAAGAATATCGTAGTCGGGATAGTTCCCCATGCCAGATGACCAATGGTCTCGTTTTCTCCACACCGTCACCCAATTGCCTTGTCCGTCCGTTGCCACCGCTGGTCGATCGTCACTTTCAAAAAGTAGGGAGATTGGATCCCCATCCGTCAGGCCGTCATTGTTCACAAGAGTTGGCGGTCCGAACTCGGGCGCGGGGAGAATCGCGGCGGTATGCATCGCGACGGCAAACGTAATGAATATGCCAAATACGGACTTTTGCCAGACGGTCGTGGCACGCAGAACGGTTTTCATGTGCGGCAACTCCCCCAGTTGCTGAAGCTATTTGTTCGCCTCAAATCGTATGCAGCATTTCGCGTGCCGTCTGGAGCAGCAATCTCGCGTCTCTTTGTATGGATTTGGAGCATAAGGAGTTAGAAAAAGCCCCGTGCAGCAATTGCATTCGCCCGCCCACGTCGCCGGTGTCCCGATTCCGGAATCGGGACGGTGCTTTGTTCAGAATCTGGACTTTATGGCGCCACTAGTTTGTATGCGCCGGAGGCACATCCCCCTGAATCCCCTTCAAAGGGGGACTCAACACAAGATCAATACAGTCGTTTTGCGATTCTTTAAGTCCCCTTTTGAAGGGGGATTTAGGGGATGTAAGGGAGCACTTCAACCAAACAATGTGTGCACTCGATTTTGAGCCGTGCTAGAACTGCAAGCCGACAATTGAGCCGTTCGTATTTGCCGTCGGCAGCGCGTTGTGGACCTTGACGGTCCCGTCGTCTTCGACAAACAGGTACCAGATCGTCCCGTTTGGCGACGCGATCTTGATGCAACCGGGCGCGCTTCCGCCGCTGCCGTCCCACGCCGTGACCACGCCGCGCGTGGTCGAGTCCTGGCCCGCATCGACATCGCCGCCTCGAAACTGCGCGTCGCCGTTCGATACGATGTTCCCGGTGGGCGCATCGAGCGTGAGCGTGCTTGAGCCGGTCCCGTCACCCTTGAACAGGAAAATCTGGCGGACGCCGGTCGTGTTCGTGTCACGATAGAAGTAGACGTAGCAGTCGGAGTTCGACGTGGTCTGGGGCGAAAATTTTACCGGGGCGTTCGTCGAGAGAAAATTGATGCTCGCCGTACCGGCAACGTCGGTGCCACCCAGCGTAAGGTTCCCGTTTACTTTTACATTGGCGCTTCCCTTGGAAATCTGAATGGCGTCGACGGGCGTCGCACTGCCGCTGCGGGTGCCGATGTGCAGCTTGTCGCCGGCGCCGTCGTAATGAATCGCGCCGCCGTTGACGGCGTCAGCTTCATTGAGATTCACGTAGGTTTGGTTGCTGCCGCCGGCCGTGACGCCGATGGAGTGATCGGCGGCTTCGTTTTCTCCAAACGCCGCGTTACCGTTCGCCGTGATTGACGCGTCGGTGAGAATCGCGCCCGTCTTTTCGATCCACGCCCCGCCGTCTGCGGAGTCGCCGTACCCCCCGCCGATGGCCAGTTCTTCGAGGTAGCGCGGGTTTGCGCTTACCGCCGCCAGGCCGCCCATCAGGACAATGAGCAGACACCCCCACGTCAACGCTTGCTTCATGGCACGTACTCCAATTGTTTGCCGCCAGGTCGCGCCATTGCGACGAGAGACGGCCCTACTTCTTTAGGCCATTGCGTTGCACTCCGGGACGCGCGTTCGCGCCCAACGAACGAATCGGATACGATGCCGACCCTACTCGAACTGTATTGCGGGCAAACGCGAAATGGGCGTATCAGGCGGCGGAACACGCACTCGACGACTCGTGGTCATCGTGCTGGCGGGCGCAATCGCGTCGGCATGGGTTGCGTCATCCGTACGAAACGGCTACGTGGGCGTACGCGTCGAGGCGGAGGTGACGGATCTCGATCCGCCGAAATTGGTTTGGGGCGAAGGCGCGGCCGAATTTGTCCCCATGGACCCGATACCCGCGGATTCGCCGGACGCTCCCGTGGCGTTTTACGATTTCTCGCTCACCGCGAAGGGTGAATCGGACCCGGTCGTCGAGAGCCCTTCCGTCACGCTATTCGGGATACCGCACCACTACGCGGGCGAGCAATCGCCCGAGGGCGGTTGGCAAGCAGACAAACGTGCCGTCGTTGCGAACGCTACGGGCGGACCGGTCACGTATCGCTGGGCACACTGGGGACCCGAGGGCCTCGCGCTCGAACTAGGCACAAGCCCGACGGGCGGTATCGTCGTCCAGAAGACGGCCGACGGTGAAGGTCGGATTAACACCTATCGCGAGCAGGAGGGGCGCGTTGCGCTTGAACTCCGGCCAACTCGCTTGCTGCGCGCCTTCTACGCGCGCGTGCCGCGGCCGGCCCTTTCCAAGCTGCGCTTACACATGCCGAATACCGCAACGAACGGATTGCATCGGCTTCACGTGGAATCCTGGCAGCCAATCCTAATCGCGCGCGGCGACGCGAATCGGGACGATTCCCAACCGTTGACGCTATTGGTGCGTCCGGAGGAATTCGCTAAGGATTCCAACGGCGCTCCCGCGGGATGGTGGGTCAACGACCGAGACTATGTCTCACAAAGCGATGAACCGGGACCCGGCGACGCGGTCGCGTGGACGCTCAAGCCCAATGTGAATGACGAGACGAGATTGGTCAAGACGATTACCGGCGATTTCGCGGGCGAGACGATTGAAGTCCTGGCACAGATCAAAGCGCTCGAGTCTGACGCATTTTGGATTGCGGTCACATGGAAGTCGGGCGACGAGTTTGCGTCGCATGGACTTTCGTTCGATGCGACTGACAGTTGGCTGCCGGTTCGGTTGCTAACGCAAGTGCCACATGGTATCGACAAAGACTCGTTAAACGTACGGTTAACGGTTTCCTCGAAAGCAAAAACACCGGTGCAAGTCGCCGCCGTCGCCATCAATCATGGCGATATGCCTGCGCCCGTGCAGTGGTCCATTCCGGAGAGTGCGAACGCCTCCGTCGCGCTTACGCCGGACATCTTGCGATCCGACGCAACGGGCGATATTCAAATACCATCGCCGGGTGGAATCGAGTTAGGCGGGTGGATGACTGCATCGGCCGCTTTCTTCGCGGCGATTGTCGTCCTTTCGGGCGTCTTTGTCATCGGCGTTTTCGTCCGCGGACTTTGGAGACGATTACCCGATACGCGGTTGAAACGAACGGTGCAAACGGGACTTGCGAACTTGCTGCTTGCAGCGTGCAGTTGCGCGTTCGGCTTGTTGATTGTCGAAGGGGCGTTGCGGCTCTTCTACTTCGGGACGCTCGCGTCGATCGACGTGCGTTCGTACGTCTCCGCACAGTCGCACCCAACACGGGGCTGGACCTTGCGGCCAAACAACCGCGCACGCACGCAATACATCGATTACGACGTGCTCGTGACGACGAATTCGAGAGGTTTGCGTGACGATGAACATGCCTATGAAAAACCCGAAGGCGTTTATCGCATCGCAATCCTTGGGGATTCGTACATGGAGGCGTACCAAGTCGACATGGCGGATGCATTGCCGGGCCGATTGGAGCGGGCTTTCGCGCCGCGCAACGTCGAGGTGATCAATTTCGGCGTGCGCGGGTATGGCACCGCACAGGAGTATCTGACGCTGACGGAGGAGGCGTTGCGCTATTCGCCCGACCTCGCGTTGCTTGCGTATTACCCGCTGAACGATCTCGTCGATAACTCGTACGAACTCACGCGGCAACTGTGGGGCGAAGACGTGTGGCGGACGGCGTCGCGTCCGTATCCGACGGTTGACGCGGAGGGGAATCTCGCCATCGGGCTGCTCGATCCCCTTAAGGCGCGGCGTGCGATCGAATTGGATGTCGCGCAGAACCTGATGTGGCGAAATAGACTCGCCGACCGCGGCTATCTTATGAATACCGCGACGTACGAGACGTACCGGTTTATTCGGCAGGCGTATTCGCTGGACGAGTCCTCGAACTTCGATCCGAACATCGAGTATGGCGGGATTCTCGAAGCCTTTTCTCCGGCGATGGCGGGCGCGCATGACTTGCCGCTCGAACGCTATCAACTGCTCTGGGAAGAGACCTGGAAGGTGACGGCGCGTTGCATTGAAGCGTTGCGCGATGGCGCGGAGGCAGGCGGCGCGAAATTCGCAGTGTTTTCGATTCCAGCGAAGGTTCAGGTCGATCCGAAGTTTCAGGCGGCGTTGCTCGCTCGATTTCCAGAACTGCGGTTGGACGTCGATAAACCGCACGTGCAACTGGACACACTCGCGAAGGAGAAGGAGTTTGAACATCTGAACCTGTTGCCCGTGTTTCGGCAACGCTATTCCGCGAAGGGGCCGGCGCTGTATCACCGCTACCTGGATACACACTGGAACGCCGCCGGGCACAAGTTGGCCACCGATGCCGTGAAGGAGTTTCTGGAAGCAAAGGGGCTGATACCGCGAGCAAAAGCGGATTGATAAGGACTATAGTCTGCGGAGTATCGCGACGCCATATTTGTACAGGTCGGCGCTGCACACGACGCGCGGGTCGGCAATAATCTTCTGCCAGGCGCCGTGCATGCCCTCGGACCAGCGAATCCAACTGCACACATAGAGCGCGTTATCGGAGAGGTAAGGTTTGATCATTTCGAAGTAGCGCAACGTCGCCGCGGGTTCGAGGTGGCCGTCGACGAAGGCGTAGTCGACGGTACCCATATCGCGCAGCACTTCCGGAAGCGATTCCTGAAAAATGCCGATGTGGCCGCGCGCGCAGGTAATGCCGATGCCAGCAAGATGGCGGTCGGCGGCGCGCGAAAGGTCTTCGGAACCTTCGAGGGTGTCGATAGTACCCACGCCGTTGAGCGTGAGCGCCGCGGACTGATAGCTGGTGGACACGCCGATCGACGTGCCTATTTCGAGGCAGTGCGTTGGCTTGAACGCGCGAATGAGCCGGAACAGGAGATAGTTCCAGACGTAGGGCTTGGCGCCGCCAAGACAGAGTTCGCTGAGCGTGTAGTCGTCAAAGTGCGGCCGGCCCGTTTCGGCTTCCTTCGTAAAGTTGCGCATCCGCACTTTTTCGTTGCTCTTGCTCAAATCTGCCCTCAAGCGTTCGCAGCGCGTGAGCCACTCCATCTCCTGCGTGTCCGCGGAGAATCGGGCAAACTGGCGCAGGGCAAGCGCCAGCTTTGCCGCGGAAGGATCGCTTGCGCGCGCCAAAGCGCGGGCCGCGCGGCGCGCGCAGACGCTGAACCACGCGTCCTTTACGGCTTGTTTGGGTCCTTGCCAGGGATACATGCGCACGGCCCGTCCAGACTACAGTTTCACGACCGTACACGTGGGGGCGGGCGCATGGTCTTTGGTCGCGTTGCGCGCGTCGTACACGAGCCGGGCCTCGCGCACGAGCCGGTCGTAGTCGAACGACTTGTGCGCGGTGCAAACGACTACACAGTCGTATTCGGCATACGACGCCGCGTTCGAGACGGATTTCATCGGCTTTCCTCCGCGCTCGAGCTCCGGCACGTAGGGATCGGCATACGACACGTCCGCGCCCTTCTTCTGCAGCAGGCCGATGATGTCGATGGCGGGCGATTCGCGCGTGTCGTTCACGTCCTGCTTGTAGGCCACGCCCATGACGAGAATCTTGCTGCCGTTGACGCTTTTGCGGGCGTCGTTCAACGCGTCGGCGATCTGGGTTACAACGTATTCGGGCATGCTCGAATTGATCGCGGTCGCCAACTCGATAAACCGCGCGGTGTACTGCATCGTTTTCATCTTCCATGAAAGGTAGAGCGGGTCGACCGGGATGCAGTGCCCGCCGAGACCGGGGCCGGGATAGAACGCCATGAACCCGAAGGGCTTTGTCTTCGCGGCCTCGACCACTTCCCAAACGTCGACATTGAGGTGGCGGCACATGATCGCGAGTTCGTTTACCAAACCGATGTTGATCGCGCGGTAGGTGTTTTCGAGGAGCTTTACCATTTCCGCCGCGCTCGGGCTGCTCACCGGGACCAGCGTTTCGACGGCGTGGCTATAAAGCGCTTGCGCACGCTTCGTGCAGGCCGGCGTGACGCCGCCGATAATCTTGGGCGTATTACGCGTGTGCCATGTCGGGTTGCCGGGATCGACGCGTTCGGGCGAAAACGCGAGGAAGAAGTCTACGCCGGCTTTCAGGCCCGTCTCTTCGAGCCGGGGCAACACGAGTTCGTCGGTTGTCCCCGGATAGGTCGTGCTCTCGAGCACCACGAGCATGCCGCTGTGCAAGTACTTCGCCACTTCGTCCACGGCGGCGACGATGTAGGAAATGTCGGGGTCCATCGTCTTGGTCAGCGGCGTGGGCACGCAAACGCACACCGCATCGACATCTCGCAGCACGGAGAAGTCCGTCGTTACGAGAAGCAAACCTTTTTCCAGCGATTCGCGCAGCGCGTCCGAACCGACATCGAGGACAATTGTTTCGCCCTGCGCGATTCGCGCTACTTTTTCCGCATCCACGTCGATGCCGACGACGTTCAAGCCGCCCCGGCAGAACTCGAGCGCCAGCGGAAGACCTACGTATCCCAGCCCAATCACACCCACACGCATCGTGACGAGTACCCTTCTATGTTCGCGCTACAATTTTGCGAGGCGCCGCAAGCAAACCAAAAAGCCGGGGCGCATCGCGAGCGCCCGTTCGTAGGCCGCGCGTGCCGTGTCGCGGTCGCCTGCAAGATCGGCCTTGAGTGCGGCCAGGAATTGTCCCTCGGCGGTCGCCTTGGCGTCCGCGGCCGACCCGCGGCGAATCGCTTCGTCCCAAAGTCCCAACGTCACCAGCGACCAAAGGACTTCGTCCGTCGCCGCGGTCCTTTCGACGATTGCGGCGATCGTCCGTTCGCGTTCGGGCGTACGCCGGCCCCAGTAACGATCGAACGCATTCTTGGCCTCGGCGAGATCGCCCTGTTCGAACAGTACGTGCCCCAGGACGTATGACGTTTCGTCGCCCGCGCCGCCTTCCTCGGCAAGCACTTCGCGCGCCGAATCGAGGTCGCCACGAAGAAGTCTTGCGCGCGCGCGGTCGAGCGCGGTCGCGCCGCCGTATACGTCGCCCGCCGCGGCAACGTGTTCCAACGACCGCAACACGCTTGGGAGCCCGATCAGTTGCGGTCCGAGTTGCCGGGCCATACCGGGCCATGCCGTCGGCGCGAGCGAGAGCGCCGTTTCCAGTTGGTCCTGCGCGACTTCAATCTTGCCCTGTTGGAGCGCGCCGCGCGCGTCCTCGATCAGGGAGACGGACTGCTGATGCTTGGTCCAGTTCATCCCGATACGGCGCGCGCCCGCGAGCACGCCGAGGCACGCACACGCAGCGAAAATCCACACGACCACATTGATCGTCAAGTAACGGATTCGCGCATCGGCAACGGGCACGGCCACTTCCCCTCAGTACGAATCGCCGATGCGCAGCACGACGGGCACGGTTTTGAACAGAATTTGAATGTCGAGCCAGAGCGACCAGTTTTCGATGTACTGCACGTCGAGCCGGATCATCTCGTCGTAACTGAGCCGGCTGCGTCCGCCGACCTGCCACATGCCGGTGATGCCGGGACGGATCAGCAGGCGCTTGTAATGCCAGTCTTCGTATTGCTCGACTTCGTAAGGCACCGGCGGGCGCGGGCCGACAAGACTCATTTCGCCGCGCAGCACATTGAATAATTGCGGCAACTCGTCAATGCTGAATTTCCGGATGAACCTTCCAAACCGCGTGACGCGCGGGTCGTCCGCGATCTTGTAAATGGGCTTGCCGTCCTTGTCCACGGCTGCGGCCTGTTTCGATTTGATGAGCGATTCGATGTACTGCTTGTGAATCGTGGGGTCGTTGTTGTGCCGCATCGAGCGAAACTTTAGAAAATTGAAAACGCGCCCGTTCAGGCCGACGCGCTTTTGCCGGAATATGATCGGTCCGGGTGAATCGAGCTTCACGGCGATCGCTGTGATAAGCATGAGTGGCGACAGCGCGACAAGGGCCGCGAGCGATACGGCAATATCCATCGCGCGCTTGATCGTCTGCGGCCATTGCGCGTACAGACCGGTCCGCGCGACGTTCAGGAGGCACACGCTCCCGACGTATTCGGTGCGCGCTTCGGTGTGGAACGACGGATAAAACGGAGCGACCATTCGCAGATCGACCGCCATCTGCCAGCACGTCTGCGCGACGTTCTGCCGCTGCTCGACGCTCAACGAACCGAGATCGGCGGCGATGATCAGTTCATCCAGATCGCTTTCGTTGATAATGCGATCCAGTTCGGCGACCGTTCCCAGGGACTTGGCGCCTGCGACTTCAGGTGCGTTCTCGTCGCCGCATGCAATGATGCCCGACAGTTTGTATTCCGACGACGGTTTCGAGAAAAGCGAGACAAGCTCTTTCGCGCTCTTGTCTTGGCCGAGGATCGCGACGCGCGTTCGGCCGATGTCGAAGAGCTGCAACGCGACGACGCCAATTAGCAGCGCCGAACGCACGAGAAGCATCCCAAAAAACAGCGCCATCGCGAGATAGATGAAATACAAGTTCGTGAAGGACGCTTCGCTATTGGCGCCTTCGGGCCTGTACGCCAAGCCGAGGACATACAACGCCGCGGTAATGAGCGCGGCACACCGCACAATTCGACCCATCGCGCCGAAGGGCACGATATGGGTGCGCGAAACGGCGTAGAGGCGGAGCCATTGCGCTGTGACCAATTGCAGCAGGGGCGCAATCAACAGCAGGGTGAGATACGGACGAAACTCGGGCGAGAGCAGGGTCTCTACCAGCAGGTCAAGCATGGCTGCCGGACCACTGCGGCCCACTTGCAGCGCGTCGGGCCATCCATGCTCCATCAGAAACGCCGCGAGCACAGCGCCCGCAGCGACCAGACAGCCCCCAACCCGTTGTGCCAAAAGAAGATAACCGCGGCGACGGCGGGTTTGGACGTGCCAGCCCGCAGGCACATTGAGTTCGCCCGCCGATGCCGTAATCTTGGCGGCGGTCGTTCCCGGAATCGATGTCCCCAGCGGCTGTTCGCCCATGTTCGGTCGGCCATCCATTGACGGTATTCGGGCGGCAGACGAGGTCGCCCGGATGCATCAGACGCAGCACAAACTATCGCATTATAACAAGTTACTGAGAAGGGGGGAAGCTTGGGTATTGCCGAAGGACCGTGCGCAGCGCGTCATGGATTGACCGCGCGTCGCCGGCCCACCCGCCGAGGCCCTGCGTGAGATCGATGAGTTCCCAGTAAAGGTCGTCGAACCCGGGGTCGCGCGCGCCGCCGAAGAGAATGGGGTGCCAGACGATGGAGCCGCATCCGCCGGCACGACGCAACAGTTCCAATTCCGCCTTAATTCGTTCTCGTGCGTCCGGGGCGGACAGGCCGAGGTACGTGCGCAGGGTAACGTCCATCAACACCAATGGGATTTCGAGGACGCGATACGGGCGATCTTCGGCAAGATTGTATGGATGGTAAGGGTGCGAGAATCCCACGCGCGAGCCGCACGCGTCCGGGTAGCCGATGGACATGTCGTAGGCAATGCCCGCATGCTCCTGTGCCGCGAAGAGGGTGTCGTAGTCGAACGAGAGGTAGTGCTGCCGCGATCCGCGCGGTTGCGCGAAGTGCTCGGTAAGCGTGCGCACTTCGTCCGCGTACCACTCCGCGCGCTCGGTCGATCGGTAGCTGCCGTGCAGGCACACGTCGAACCCCGCGTCGACGATGGGCCGCAGATACGATTGCACAGCCTTGTCCTCAATCCGGTACGTCACGTCATTGGGATGCCGGTTCGCTACGGCGATCTGGTACGACGCGCGAACGCCACGCGCCTGCTCTTTGCGCACCAGTTCGGGGACCGTCAGGTACGGATTGCGCCCGCGCGCCAGCGAGCCAATGAAAGCCCCCGCGACGCGGATGGCGTCCATCGGGCTCCTGTGCGTGATGAGTTGGCGCAGTACGGATTTCGCGCCCATCGTTATGGTGTCCGCAAGATTGCGCGGAATAAAATCCTCGTCGTGCGAGATCACCACCGCAAATGCGCTTCCGTCCAGCCACCGGCGTGTGCCGGAGATTCGATCAAGGACCGTTGGGGCGGACTTTGAAAGTGCGCCCATCAGCAGCGAGGCATAGTCATCGACGACGGTCTGGGGAATGTCGAGCCGTCTGAACACGCTGTCCGCGTACAACGCGCGCGTCCCGCGATCGCGTTCGGACGGCACGCGCTCAGACCAACTCGACAGGAAGTAGAACGCATTCGCAACTAGGTCAAACGAAATCGCATCGGGCGTGTTTGGATTCTCGCAGAATTCGTCGAAGACCACGCGTAATCCCTGGACTGTGGCCGCACGACCGACATCCGCCGCTTCCCCGAAAAAATCCCATGCGCGGGCGGAGCAAAAGACCCCGAGCGCATTCTTGGGGACTTGAGCGAATTCCGCCGTGTAGACCACATTCGGTGCTCGGTCGCCGGTGTCGTCGTACGCGACCGGCACGCGCCGCGCCGCGAGCAGCGTGTCGAACACGTAGCGCGCCTTCGCGCGGACGTGCGCGGGACAATCGAGGCGTATGACGACGGGGTCGGACACAACGCGTACCTATCCCGGATTTTTCACGCGAACACCAAAGACATGCACTATCCGTTGCGTCACATGAAGTTCCATAGATTTCCGCACTATACAGGCTGTTCGCGTGAAAAATCCTCTCGCCATGCGCTCAAGGGCTTACTCGAGAGCATTTCTCGCCGCACCGAAGGATTTTGCATCCGCTGCGACGGCGCGGGGCGGTGAGAAATGCGGTCTATACCGGGCTTTCGTGCAGTTGCGCATCATCGCAAGCGGCGCTTGAACAATCAATCCAATTTGCCACGGCGATTGGAACCGCCTGCGCGGATCAAGCAGAATGCCTTGCGAGGGGCAACCAGGTTTTATCGTGCGCCGGCCGCATCGTATGCAGAATCGACACCGCTTACCGTCCATACTCCGCGCGGGCATTGCCATATACGCCGCCGCGTTGATCCTTTCGGTCTATCCGTATTCGCCGTTGCCGGCTGTGGATATCAAAATCTTCGTCACGCACGTTGCCGCATTTGTGCTCGCGGCGCTGTGCGCGGCCGCCGAATGGCGCGGCGAATTTCCGGGCGCCCGGCCGCGCCTATTGATGGGCGCACTCGCCGCATTCACGGCCGTCAATCTCGCGGCGTCGCTTGCGTCGCCGTATCCGATGAACGCTCTTGCGATGACGGCACGGTTCTTCTCGCTCTCGGTGCTGTGCTACGTGACCGCACGTACGTTCACCACAGCCCGGCACGCGGCGTCGCTGCTGGTTGCAGTCGTAATCGCCGCGGCCATTGCGTCGGCGTACGGATTCGTGCAGCGCGCGGGTTTCGATCCGTTGCCGTGGGACACGTCGCTCGCGGCAAGCGAACAATTTCGCCAGTTGCCGAGTACGTTCGGCAACCCGAATCTCGCCGGTCACGTGCTTACGCTTGCGATAGTCTGCGCGCTGTTCGTGGCGTCGCGGCGGGGCGACCGTTGGGCGATTGTACTCGTGCCGCTGTTTCTCGCGCACCTCGCGCTCACGAGGCACCGCGCAAGCTGGCTCGGGCTGGGTGCGTGCGCCGTCTTCGCGCTCGTCGCATGGCGCGCCCGCTCGAGGTGCAACAACGACGCAGGCCGCGGCATCGGAGTTGCCGTGGCCGCGTTCACGATCGCCGCGACTGCAATTGCCGCGATTGGTGTTGGCGCGCTTGCGGCGCGCAGTGGACGCGGCGTGCCGATGGACACTTCGTTGCTGCTCCGGTACAACTCGTTCTATGGCGCGGCGCGCATGATCGCCGATCGTCCCCTGCTCGGCGTCGGCCCGGACAACTACCGCATTCTCAACGTCGATTACTGGACGCCGTACGAGCAGGAACACTTCGCGCGCGACCGGATGCTGAACGAGCACCCGCATAACGAATTTCTGATGGCGGCAATATCGGCCGGCATTCCGGGATTGCTCGCGTACGTGTTCCTGCTTGCGCGCGCGTTTGTCGCCGCGCTCACACTGTACTTCGCCGCCCGCGACGAGTCGGCCCGGCAATTCGGTCTTGCCTGCGCGGTCTTGCTCCTTGTGTTCGCCATTGACGGGGCGCTGGGATTTAATCTGTACGCGCCGGTATCGGGCGGCATTCTGTTTCTCGTGCTGGGTCTCCTGGATGGCGTCTATTCCGCACACGCCGCGAACGGCAAAACCGCGCCGCGCGGTTTGCCGTGGGCAACGACCGCCTGCGCGGTCATCGCGTTCGCGTGCGCCGCGCTGGGTACGGCGACATTCGCGAGCCAACTCCATCTCGCGCGCGGGCACAGCGCCATGTATTGGAAAGCGTTCCCGACGGCGATCGAACAATACGACCGCGCCGCGTCGTACGCGCCGTCGGACTGGATGCCCTTGTACCGCGCGGCAAAAGCGCGCGCCGCGTTGGGCGATTTGCCCGGCGCACTCGGCGACCTCTCGGCAAGTATTGCCCGGAACCCGCGGTATATCCCGTCGCTGCTCGACGCCGCCTATATCGAGCTTGGCCTCGCCAACAACGAACCGCTCACGGCGTCGCCGGACGTGCTGAACGCAGCGCGCGCATACGCCGCGGAGGCGCAACGGCTCTGCCCGCACGTGCCCGAGGCGCAGGAAATCCTCGGCAGGGCCGCGCTGACCGAAGCGGAACGTCTGCGCGCGCGGGCGACCGGCCTGTCGGCCGAACGCGAGCGACTCCTGCGGGAAGCGGCGGACCGGTTCACGCGCGCGATCGCGTATGGCGCGCCAAACGTGGCCGAACTCGCCGCGTATCAAGCCCAAGCCGAGGCGCTGCTCGGCGCGCCGCTCGGACCTTCGGGCTAGACCGGGCAAAAGCGCGTTTGTTAGAATTCGCCGGGTCTACTCTGGAGAACCCCATGCAGTTTTCGATTGTCGCCGTGCTGTCCGCGTTATGGAAGCACAGGCGGCTCATCATCGTCATTACGGCGATCGCCGGGATTCTCGGCGTGCTGAAAGTACTCATCTCTCCACGGGAGTACGAAGCGCAAAAACTGCTCGTCGTCACATCCATCGATCTGGCGCCGCAGCCCGCAGATGCGGGTAGTCTCTCGCTGAACGCGTCCATACAGGCGCCGCTCAGTCCCAAAGTGTACGCCGATATGCTCACGTACCCGAACCTGTTGGGCGAGGTGTACGACAAACTGCTCGCGTCGAACACGATTACGAAGAAAGATTACCCACGACTCGCAGACTTCTCGAGCAAAATGTCGGCGGGCGTCACGGTGGTGGACCAGACCGCCCGGCCGGTTCTGTACTCGCCGATCATCACGCTGGCCGTGACGGGCGACGACCCCGAGCGGATCGCGTCTATTGTTAAAGCGTGGGCGGACGCGGGGACGGATTGGTCGCGCGAAATCGGCAAGGTCCGCACCGCCGCCGCGGCGGAGCAATTCGTTAAGGAACGCGAGCGTTCTGCCGCCGACCTCGAGACGCTCCAGAATGCGCTGGCGGAAGAAAAGGGAAAGTGGAACGTCGAGATTCTGAAAAAGGAACTCGAAGAGCGCCAAATGTTGATGGGGGAAGTGGAAAAGGCGTTGGCCGAGGCCGAGCGCGACTTGACCGGAGGCGAAGAAACGCTCCAGGCACTCCGCGAAGCGAAGGCGCAGGAACCCGAGAAGATCGAGCTGTACCGCTCGCCATCCGACGACGCCTACTTCATCGCAAAAGCCGCGGGCGGCGAAAAGGCCGCGGCCGACGCCGAGAAGAAGGGCATGATTGACGAGCAGTTCAATCTGACCCTCATCGAAATGGAGAAACTCGAGACCGAGACCTTGGGCGTCGTATCTGCCGCGCGCGGCAAGCTCGATACGGCAAAGCGGCAGCTCGACGAACTGCGCGCCAAGCAGACCGAACAAGGTACGCTGCTCGCGATTCACGAGCAGACGCAGGACCGGCTTTCGGCAAACGTGAAGGCGGGCCTCGACGCGTACAGCCAGCTCGCCGCGGCCGAACGCGTTTTGGACGCGGTCCACTCCTTCGCCACCGCGACGAACGAAAAGGGCGTGACGCCGCTCGGCTTGAACCAGCTCGAGAAGAAGGTCACCCCCGTGGTCAGCCGCGGCCTGATGGGGCAGGGCAGAAAGCTTTACCTCATGCTCATCGTCGCGATGGCGTTTGTGGTGTCGAGTTTGTACGCAGTCTTTGTGGAAATTGTGCAGCCGGCGCTGCGGCAAGCGGCGCGATAGCGTAGCCGCGTCCGTTGTTCCTGCCCCGGAATGGAACTGTGTAGCCTCTCGGGATATCGACCGCTCGGCAACGCAGTGGAGTGGAGTGAGCTTGGGATGAATTTGTCCGCCGCGCCGTACCGGCGATTGCGGGACGGGTGCGCGTAAATGCCGAAGAACATTTTGCGCTCGATCATTCACGGCGTTACCACCAAGGCGCTGCGTGTCGCGGACCTTCCTTCGCTCCTGGGTAAACTGGCTGCCGCGCAGCGGTACAACGCAGCCCTGCAACTGCGCGCCAACTATCCCGACATCGCCGCGGCGGGCGCATGCCAGCAACCGCTGCACCGGTATGAAGCGAAGGTGTATTCGCAGCACGGCGAGGACGGTATCCTGCTCCACTTGTTCGATGCCACCGGCGTGACCGATCGGCGGTTCGTCGAGTTCGGCATCGAAGACGGACTCGAATGCAACGCGGCGAATCTGGCGCTCAACTTTGGGTGGAGCGGCCTGTTTCTCGAGTGCGACGCGGAGATGGTGCGCAGCGCGCGGCGAAACTACGCGATTCGGCTGAAAGCACACGCGGACCGCGTGCGAATCGAGCAGGCGATGGTCACGGCGGAGAACATCAACGCCACGCTAGAACAGGGCGGCATGCGCGGCGAAATCGACTTGCTGTCCGTCGACATCGACGGGAACGACTATTGGGTTTGGAAGGCCATTACGGCGATACAACCGCGCATCGTCGCGATCGAGTACAATTCGTCGTTTGGGCCGGAGCGTTCGCTTACGGTGAAGTACGATCCGTCCTTCAGCCGGTACGAGAAGCACGACTCCGGCTTATACTACGGCGCGTCGCTCGCCGCGCTGACCAAGCTGGCGGATGAGAAGGGATACCTTCTCGCGGGCTGTGACAGCGCGGGCGTGAACGCGTTCTATGTACGGCGTGACGCGGCCGACGGGCGCGTGCGGGAATTGAGCGTGGCGGACGCGTTCGTTCCACAGTACGTCCGCATCGTCGAGAAGACGCTGGATGAGCAGTTTGACGTGATCAAGGGCATGCCCCTGGAAACGGTTTAGTTTTTCTGGTGACGCGAGTTTCGGTAGGCAGAGCAGGCTGAAATGAAAACAGTTGCATTACGTCTTGTGCGCGCCGCCACGTTTGTGTGGTTGGGCGTTGCCGCGACCGCGGCCCCGGCGAAACCGGGTAAAGTGATTTGGATTTGCATCGACGCGCTCCGCGCCGAGAACCTTCATTTCATGGGATATGAACGCGAGACATCGCCGTATCTCGACGAACTTGCGTCGAAGTCAGTCGTGTTTCGCACGGCCTTGTCACCTTCGAACGCGACGATTCGCAGCGTCCCCGCGTATATGACGGGCATGTTCCCGTCGGAGTTGTTTCACGATCCAATGAAGGACCATTGGCTCTCGAGCAAGTTCAAAATGCTCGCGGAAGGGTTCAAGGAAATCGGGTATGCGACGTATTGGATCACGACAAACGGCAACGCGTCTCGATACGGCAATCAGGACCAAGGGATTGACCACTATTTTGAAGTCAACTCGAGGACCATGGTCACCGCAACGATCGACGAAGTGATCACCACCCTCGAGGCCGTCGAGCAGAAGCCGGCGTCGCCGTCGTTTGTCTACGTGCACTTGAACGACGTGCACGACCCCTATCGACCGCCCATCCCGTTCGGGAGAATGTTCGAGAAGGGAAAATCCTACTCCGGCAAGAATGTTCGCGAGGGGTTCCTGCTGGACGATGACGGCCAGCGCATATTCTCGAACCTTCCCGGAAACATGCAGACCGGGACGATTACGCAAGAAGATATCGATTTCATGGTCGATCTGTACGACGGCTGCATCCGTTACGTCGACAATCGTCTTCCGCGATTGCTCGAAGCGCTGAACTACGACGACGCGAAGGACATGCTAATCGTCAGCGCGGACCACGGCGACCAGTTCTTCGAAGACGGTTTCTGCGGCCACGGCCGGACACTCCGGTCACAGGATTTCCACGTGCCGTTGATCGTCCGCTATTCCGGCTTTCCGGCGCACTGGTACAACGAACCGGTCAGCTTGCTCGACATTTACCCGACACTTGTCGGACTGTGCGGAATCGAAGCGCCGCAGGGCCTGCGCGGCACAAGCCTGATGCCCGCATTGCTTGGCGAAAAAGATTCCGGCGTGACGCCCGGCGCGATCGGCGACCCGGTGGACTGGGCGGGCAGAGGCGTCGTTCTCGCATCGGGCAACTACTGGTACGCGCTGAACACTGAGGCGTTCATGCTGCGCCCCTGGGTATCGACCCCGTATATCGAGTGGCTCTTCGATCTGTCCGCCGATCCGAAGTGCCGCACGAACGTCGCGACCGAGCGCGTTGGTGACTTGATGCAGTGCAACGCACACATGCGGCAACTCTTCGAACGCATGCAACCGTTCACAAGCGAGATTGTGCAGCCTCGCGACGGCGACGACACCTACGGTCCGAACCTGTTGGAAGAGGTTCCCGAAAACCGAACGGCGTTCGAGCATTTCGGCCGTCCGCTTGCACCGGTGGTCGAGACGAACGTGGTCTCGCTGCAGGTCGAGCGGGCGAAAATGGCGCTCATCGCAAAGACGGACCCCAATTATAAGATGCACTTGTTCGAGATGGCGGCAGGATTGGATGGCGCCCACCTTAAGATAGAATTTCAGCGCGCGGATTCCGGGCTGACAACCTGGACGCGCGAATTCCGGAAACCACGCAAGATCACGGACGTTCCCCTGCAACTCGCCGTGAGCACATCGGCGCCGGAAACGCGCATCGTCGTCACGGTCATCGGCGAAGGCAAAGCGAAGATCGGATGGCCGTCGTTTCGCGAATTGGTCTACGACACGATTTATCCGTACAAATGGCCTATCCAGATTGCGCCGCCGGAGGCCGAAGGCCCCACCGAAGGGCTCGATGCCGCGGAACAGGAACGTCTGAAAGCCTTGGGCTACCTGTAACCTGGTGCTATTCGATCCGTAGCGACGCGCCGTCGAAATACACCGCGCCGTCCGCACCGGCGTTGCGAAACACTTCCAGTCGCACATTGGGCGGGGCCTCGCCCGCCGGGAGTGTCGCCGTGGCCGCGAGGCCCTGCCACGTGCCGTCGCCGTTGTGCATTTGCGTCAGCCGTTGCTCGCCGGTGGACAGCGTGTACTTCACCGCGATGCCCAATTGACCCGGCGCGGACGACTTTCCGAGGACGACCACCTTCAGCGTTTTACCCCGCACGCTCGCATCGAGTCCGGACACTGTTTGCACCAGCGACAGCCCGCCGGGGTTTGCGTCCGGTTGCGGCAGGCTCGCGACGTATCCGCGCTCCGGTGACGACGGATCGGTGGTCACCGTCACTGTCTTGCCCGGGTTTCCGCCCCAATTCGAATAGAACCACGGCGCGAAAGACCTCGACCATCCGCGTTCCTCGAAATCGCCGTTCGCCAAGAGTTCGCGCCCCGCGAAGCCCGGCGCGGGCGCATCGGTCGTAATCAGGATCGCGGATACGGTCTTGACCGTCGCGTTTCCTTCTTCGATGCCGCGGCGCAGGACGGAAACCGTGACCGTGGGCGGGACTTCGCCCGCTTGCCAGATTTCTTCGATGGCGACGGTGCGCCACTCGCCGCCGCCGGGAACGGCGCGGATTTGTTCGAGCGCTTCGCCCTTGGATTCGTACTGGACGCGAAACGCCAGTTCATCGCCGGCATCGGCCTTCGCGGTCATGCTGGCCATCAACTTCGCGGGCACGTCGTTGGCGGGAATCGTCGCGCTGCTCTGAGTCAAAACAAAATCCGGTTTGCCGCCCGCGATGACGATCGCGGAACCCGAATAGAGGTCGGACGCCAAAGCGATCTTGCTAATCTCCGAGCGCATCGCGGCGTCACCCGCAAGCGACCATGCGCCCACTTTTGGGACAGTGCCGAGCGCAGATACATCGAGCGCCTCGAACGAAACGTCCGCGATGAGAAGCTTGTTGTACGGCTGGCCCACCCCGCCAAAAACGACAGGCTTGATCGATACAAGTTCGAGCGAACCCGGGGTGGGCGGCGCGCCGGCGCTGTCACCCGTCGCTGTCGCCACGGGCGCTTCCGGACTGCCCCCACCGCATGCCGCGATGAAGACAGTTGAGGCGAGAAATAACGAATCTACTGCGCGCCGGAGGGGCCGACATCTGTGGACGAGCATAAGAATAGTGTTCATTCGTGTACGCTGATTTGAGTGCGGTAATGACGACGGCGTATTGTGCGGCCCCTTTTGCCTGCATGTCAAAAGGGGATACAGCGCATGGTGTTACGTACGTTCATCCGCCGAGAACGGTTGACACGACGAGACCGGCGGAGAGAAGTTGAGGTAAGATAATACGAAGGCAATCGGGCGGCGCCATGTACTCGCAGCAAACCAATTCGAATTATCTCCTCGCTTATCTCCTGAGCTTCGGCATTCTGGTAGCGGCCGCCAATGGCGGGACACCTATCGCCACGGAGCTCGTGGCCGGCGGACTCTCCGAACCGGTCGCGTTAACCGTGCCGAGAAAGGACGAGCATCGGCTCTTCGTCGTCGAGCGCAAGCCCGGGCGCATTCGCATAATCAAGGACGGCACGTTGCGCGCGAAGCCGTTTCTTGACCTCACCGCGAAGGTGAACAGTTCGAACGCCGAGCAGGGGTTGCTCGGCCTCGCGTTCCACCCGAAGTACAAGAAGAACGGCTATTTCTACGTGAACTACACCAACCTGGACGGGGACACCGTTATCGAGCGGTACCGGGTGTCGAAACGGCGTAACTTCGCCGACCCCGACAGCGGCAGGGAAATACTACTTGTCGATCAGCCGCGCGACTACCACAACGGCGGCACCATTGCATTCGGGCCGAACGACAGATATCTGTACGTCTTCATGGGCGATGGCGGCGTCACCTTTGGCGACAATCTGGACATGATGGACCCGCTGGGAAAGATTTTGCGGCTGGACGTCGACAGCGCCTTTCCGTACACGGCGCCGCCGGACAACCCGTTCGTCGATGACCCCGATTTCAATCCGGTTGTGTGGGCGCATGGCGTGCGCAATCCGTGGGGGGCGGCGTTCGATCCGCTCACGGGCGATCTCTGGTTCGGCGACGTGGGCGAAATCGGTCGCGAAGAACTCGACTTCCAACTGGCAATCAGCGCCGGCGGACAGAACTATGGCTGGCCGACGGCGGAGGGGTTCGCGTGCAAGGGCGGCGACGGGACCTGCGGCACTAACCCGGGCCTGACGCCGCCGATTCACGACTACAACCGCGATGTGGGCCGCTGCATCGTCGGCGGGCGCGTATACCGCGGATCGGCGATACCCGAGTTGCAGGGCACGTATTTTTTCGCCGACTTCTATCTTCCGATCTGGTCGATGCGCTACGACGGCGCAACAATCTCCGAATTCACGGACCGCACCGCGGAACTCGATCCGCCGGGAGCCGCAACGTTCAGCCGAATCACCGCGTTCGGCCAGGACAACGATGGCGAAATCTATCTGCTCGATTACCACAGTGGCTCGGTTTACAAAATCGTGCCGGGCGCAAAGAAGGATGTGGCCCTTGCGCGCGCGCCGCAACCGGGTACGTTGCACCGTAACACGGCTGCAGCAGTCGCCGTGGCGGTCGCGGTCGCATTCCTGGGATCATTCGTGACGAAGGGAATCCGAAAACATCCAAAGCGCCGTCTACCCGCCGGCGCACTTCATATCGGATTTATGCGCAGGCCGTGACGCCGCCGGCGTAGTGGCGCATCCACTCTTCGAGAATCACCAGGCTGAACAGGATTTTGTGATTGTCCTCGCGCCCGTCCACGTGCGCGCGCAACAGCGATTCCACGGCGGAATACTCGATCATTGCGTACATGTGCGACTGTGGATCGCGTAGCGCGCCGTCGAGCCGTTTTGACAGCGATTTGCGGAACCATTCGTCCACGACGTTCACCGCAAATCCTCGCTTCTTGCGCTGGACAATCTCTTTCGGCAGATAGTTTGCGCAGACGCGCTTGTGCAGATACTTGCGGTTGAGACCGTGGACCTTGAACGAGGCATCGAGCCGCTCGACGTACTCGACCACGTCCGTGTCGAGATAAGGCACACGCAACTCCAACGAATGCGCCATGGACAGCTTATCCGCGTACAGCAGCAATTCGTCGGGCAACGACGAGCGCACCTCGAGGAAGTTGAACGCGCCGAGCTCGTCGAGATGACGCAACTGCGGCAGCAATCCGTCCCAACATTTCACGATTGTGTCGCCGGCCTTTGCGGGAAGCACGTCTCTTTTGAACAAGCTGTCGATCTGTTGTTCGGGCAAAATCGAGAAGACATTTTGATACCGGCGAATTTGGTCCGCGGTGTCCAGTGATGACATCGCCCTCCGCAGCGTGTCGTTGCGCCGCATGGTCATCAGCAGCGAACCGAGCGGCCCCCGCAACGGCGCGGGGATCGCGCGCCAGTACGCGCCATACCGCACGCCGAGGTGGCGCGTGTAGCCCGCGAACATTTCGTCCGGCCCCTGCCCGCACAGCGCAACTTTCACGTCCTGCCGCGCGCGTTCGGAGACGAAGTAGAGCGGCACGATGGACGGCGTCGCAACGGGCTCTTCGAGTTGCGCGACGATGCGCGGCAGCGCGTCGTCGTAGGTCTCGTACGACAAGCGCACCTGCGCGTTCGGCGCGCCGAGAATCCGCGCGGTTTCCGCCGCGTCGTCGAGTTCGTCGTCGCGATAACTCTCGCCAAATCCGACGGTGTAGGTGTTCCAGCTCGTGCCGAACTCTTTCATCAAGGCAAGCAACATGCCGGAATCGACGCCGCCGCTGAGGAGCAGGCCCAGCGGAACGTCGGCCATGAGTTGCCGTTTCACGGCGTTGCGGTACAGCCCAAGCAACTGTTCTTCGGCTTCGCCAATCGACGGCATGCGCTCGAATGGCTGCGGCGTGAAGGTGTCGTAGCGTTCGATCTCGACGCGGCCGCCGGCTACCGTGATGCAACTGCCCGCGGGCAATTTCGATATGCCGTTGAAGATGGTCAACGGCGACGGCGTGTAGCGGTAGCGCAGAAACAGGTTGATCGCCACCGGATCGATTCCGCGCGGCAGTGCGTCGGCGGCAAGTATCGGCCGCGCTTCCGACCCAAAGTAGAGGACGCCGTCTACGATCGCATAGTAGATGAACTTGATGCCCATTCGGTCGCGCGCAATGAGCAGCTCTTCCTTTTCCGAGTCCCATATCGCAAAGCCAAACATTCCGTTCAGCCGCTCGAGCACGCCCTTGCCCCACTGCTTGTAGCCGTAGATGATAACTTCCGTGTCGGAATTCGTGCGGAAGCGGTGGCCCAACCGCTCGAGCTCCGCG
Source organism: Candidatus Hydrogenedentota bacterium (assembly GCA_013359265.1). Taxonomy (NCBI): domain Bacteria; kingdom Pseudomonadati; phylum Candidatus Hydrogenedentota; species Candidatus Hydrogenedentota bacterium. Next base: position 107,357 of record JABWCD010000008.1, on the reverse strand, counting down.
CGGACCTCGGGAAAGTTGTAGATTTCGCCGTTGAAGACGATCCACACCTTCTCGTCCGCGTCGGACATGGGCTGGTGGCCGCCGCCGAGATCGACAATGGATAGCCGCCGATGCCCCAGCCCAACGTAGCGGTCGTAGTAGAAACCGTCGTCGTCAGGGCCGCGGTGGGCCATCGTGTCCGTCATGCGCGCGACGAGCTCGCGCGAGACCGGCTCGCGGTCGCGAAATCGGACAGCGCCACATATCCCACACACGGCAACTTCCCTTTCTCATACTCGACAACAGCCCAAAGGGCGGCCAGTATACCCGGTACTCAACTCTCATTTCAGAATCGCGGACCGTGCGCGACTCGCATTCCGATTTTTCCACCGTGTACGCTCACGCGATGCCACAACAGGTCCAGATTGTTTTCGTCGTGGGGTTTGCCCGGTCGGGCACGACGCTGCTGGCGACCCTGCTCGACCGTCATTCGCAGATGGCCGCGACGCCCGAGACGCATTTCTTCGACGAGGTGCTTCCGCGTGGCGCGCGGCCGGACACTGCGCGCGACGCCGCCGTATTGGTGTCGTCGTTTCTAGGTTCCGCGCGTGTGCGCGACCTCGGTCTGACATCCGAGGACTTTGCGAATCTGGTGGAGCGGCGAACGTGTTCATGGCGGGACCTGTTTTCGCATGCGCTTGCGGTGTATGCCGGACGGCATCGTGCGCCGATTGTGGTCGAGAAGACCCCCGCGCACATGACAAAGGTCTCGCAAATTCTCGAGTGGTACCCGGACGCGAAAGTGATTCACATTCTGCGCGATGGGCGAGACGCGGTGTTGTCCCTCTTGCGCGCGCCGTGGACGCATTCCAATCTTCGCCGTCACGCGCGGACGTGGCGGTGGTGTGTGAAACGCATGGCGCGATCCCAGCGCGCGCACCCCGCGCGGATTTTCGAGGTGCGCTACGAGGCCCTGCTAGCGCACCCGGACGATACGCTGCGCAGCGTCTGCGATTTCATCGGCGTGAAATTCGAACCTGCCCAACTGCGTCCCGCGGACGCGCAACGCACCGTTCCCGAGTGGGAGTCCGAGTGGAAAGCGAAAGCGGCCGCCGAACTGGACCCAGCGCGCATTCAGGCGTGGAAACGAACCGCGACACCGAAACAACGATGGATTATGAACTCGATGATGGGCGGCGCGCTGCGCGAACGCGGCTACGGCGAAACTTCACTTGCGGACTGCCCGCTACCAACGCGCGTGGCGAATGCATTTCTCAACGCCATTTTTCTTGCCGCGTATCACCCCGCGATGAAGCCCGCCTTCGCCGGAGTGAAACGCGCGCTCAAATTCTTTGGCCTTCCAACGGACCAGATCGATCGCCCGGGCAGGGCAGACGACTGAAGCCGCGCGCCATTACAGCCCCATCGCGTTGAGCACCTGGAAGTAAATCCAATGGCCGTAGTCGTTCGGATGGTTGATGTTGTTACCCAGCACGTCCTCGGGCTTTTTGCGCGCGTTAATCGCCTGCCAGTTGGAGAATACGTCTGCATACGCGCACAGCGATTCCTTCGCAACGTTACGCGTTGCCTCCGCGTAGAGTTCCATGCGGTGCGTGCCGAATTTCCATTTCGGGTTCGGGGGAAACGCGGAGAACAGCACGATCTCCGCGTTGGTCTCGGCACGAATGTCGCCGATCATCCGGGTAAGGTTCAGCGCGAATCGATCGACCGGCACGCTGTTGACGTTGTGATCGTTCATGCCAAAGCCGATGAAGACCAGATCGGGCTGCGCATCGAGTACCTTTTCCTTCAGCCGCGCCAGCCCTTGTACGGTCGTGTCGCCGCCGGTCGCGCCGTTGACCGTTGCGATGCGCGCCGCGGGATACTTGCCGTGCAACGCGCTGGCCCAGCGCTGCCAGAAGATGAGTTCCGGCTTCGTCGCATCGCCGCCCGCCGTAATGCTGTCGCCGAACGCGACGATCTTCACGTCGCCGCCGCGCTGCAACTTCGCGCGGGTACCGCGAAGCAAGCTGAACTGCATGTCCTGTTTCGGCCACGGCATGGAAGTCGAGGGCGAATAGTCCACGAACGCGAAGTAGGCGGTGTTGCCGAAACCGGGAAAGTTGTTGTGGTCAAAGTCCTCCTGGCCATAGAGCATGTTGTTGCGAAAGTCGGGAATGCGCGATGTGGACGTGCGGCGAATGGCGCCCGCGGCGTAATCGATCACATAGTCGCGGCCCTCGACGTACTCGATTGTCTCGGGCCCCTTGGCGTACGTGCTGCGCACGCTGATCGGCAAACGGCGTTCCGGTACGGCCGCGAGGCGCGCGGGTTCTTCGCCGGCAAACACGCACGATTCGCCAGCATGCCGCACCAGACGCTCGCGCGAGACCGTCGCGCAACCGGACAAAAGCGCCAATACAAGGCACGAGACCGCAAGCGAGTGCTGTCGATAGGAGGTCATTTGATGAAACTCTTGCACGACATATTGCTGCAATTCAATAGGCAGGAATCGTCGTTCCAGCCCGGACATGCCAATGCGCCGTATTCGTTACAATAGCCGAATGGCGCGATTTCTCCTCATTGGTTTGGACGGCGCCGAGCCGTCGCTGTGCGAGCGTTGGATGGACGAAGGGCGCTTGCCCGCGCTCGCGTCGCTGCGCGGGCGCGGCTGCTATATGCCGTGCCGCAGCGTCGATCCGCCGGTGACGTTTCCGGCGTGGTGCACGTGCGTCACCGGCGTCAACCCGGGCAAACACGGCATCTTTGATTTCACGGAGCAGGTGCCGGGCGAGTACGCGATCCGCTTCCTCAACAGCACGCATCGCCGCGCGCCGGCGATTTGGAACGTGTTATCGGAAGCGGGCAGGCGCGTGTGCGTGCTGGGCGTTCCCGGCACGTATCCGCCCGAATCGATAAACGGCGTGATGGTGTCAGGGTTCGATTCGCCGGTTGCGACGGCCATCGATCGCAGCTTCGTGTATCCGCCCGAACTGTACGACCGCGTGTGCGCGTGGCGCTTTGCCGATTTCCAGGAACACGACATCAGCGACGGCTGGCACGCGATGGCGCTCGAGCGGCTGCGCGCAAAGATCGAAGACAAGACGAACGTAGCGATTAATCTGCTTTCGAGCGAACCGTGGGACTTCTTCATGGTTGTGTTCGGGGAATCGGACACGGTGTCGCACCACTTTTGGCTCTTCCATGACGCAAAGTCGCCGCGGCATCGTCCGGGATTCGAGAGCGCTATCGGCGATGTATACGAGCGGTTGGACCGGTCCGTTGCGCGGCTGATAGACGCGGCGGGCGATGATGTGACAATCGGCGTTTGTTCGGACCACGGGTTTGGCGGTTCCGGCACCGGCGTCGTCCATATCAACAATTGGCTCGCGGAACACGGCCACCTCGCGTTTGCGCCGGCGCGCGAAAGCGTGATGAAACGCGCCGCGCTCGCGTTCACGCCGCAACGCGCGCGCGGCGCCTTGTTCCGTGCATTTCGGGGCCTAGCAACGCGCGCGGAAAGTCATTCGCGGTTTGCGGGCATCGATTTCTCCCGTACGCGCGCGTGGTCGGACGAGCTCAACTATTTTCCGTGCATCCGGGTGAACCTCGAAGGCCGTCAACCGAACGGGCAGGTGCGCCGTTCGGAGTATGATGCGTTCTGCGACGCGCTGTGCGCCGAACTTGAAACGTGGGACGTCGTTGCGCGCGCGCGCAGGCGGGAGGAGCTGTACGACGGCCCGTACGTCGATCACGCGCCTGACATCGTCCTCGAGCTTGCACTCGAGAACGGCTACTCGCATTCGTGCGTGCGCAGCCGCGGCGGCCCCGCGTTCCGGCGATTGCGGCCGGAGGAATACCTCGGCGGCAAAGAACGCGGCATGACCGGAAACCATCGGTCCACCGGCGTGTTGTTTCTGTCGAAGCCCTCGACCTGCGGGGCGGCGTGCCTGCAAGATATCGCGCCGACGGCGTTGGCGGAATTGGGTGTGCCCGGCCCGCGTATGGATGGAACGAGTTTGTTGGGCGAGTATGTTGAAACGGACCGCGCCATCGCGTTTGCCGCGCCCGCCGCGCGCGGTTACGCACCAGAACACGAGCGCCAGATCGAGCAGCGGCTGCGCGATTTGGGGTATTTTGAGTAGGGCGGAAACGATTAGCCGAAGCGGACCGGCGTTTTGCGACGTTTACGATAGGAATCAGCAGTACCATGAAACGGGCATTGAAGTATCTCGCGGCAACTATCCTGGTCCTCGTGCTTCTCGCAGGAGGGATTATCGGGTTCCGCGAGGCGAAGGATTACTACGACGATTGGTATATCGATACCCACCTGGTCCGCACGACGCCGTTTCCCGCGGCGGACGCGCCCGATCAGATCGCCCTGACGTGGAGCGCCGACCCGCGCACGACCCAGACCGTCCAGTGGCGCACGAGCACCGCCATAGGCGACGGCAGCGTCGAGTGGCGCCGCAAAGGCTCCGGATCGGAGGAAGTCAAGGCTGCCAAGGCGTCGCATACCGCGGTCGAAGACAAAATGCTGAAAAACGACCCGGTGGTTCATCGCTTCACGGCAGTGCTCGAAGAGTTATCGCCCGCGACGGAATACGAGTATCGCGTCGGCAGCGCGGCAGCGGGCACGTGGAGCGAGTGGAACTCGTTCACCACCGCGCCCGATGGCCCGGCAAACTTCTCGTTCATCTATCAGGGCGACCCGCAGCTTGGCCTCGAGGAGTGGGGCAAACTGATTCACAAGGCGCAGGAGAACCATTCGAGCGCGGCGTTTCACGTTATCGCCGGGGACCTCGTGAACAGCGGAAGTTGGCGCAATGAGTGGGACCGCTTCTTCGAGGGCGGGCGCGGCGTCTTTAACGCGCGCCCCGTCGTTCCTGTGCTGGGCAACCACGACTACGACAAGAAGGCGAGTCCGTACCTGTACCTTGAATCGTTCGCACTCGGGACGAATGGGCCGGACGGTCTGGCGGAACGCGCATACAGTTTCGAGTACGCCAATGCGTTGTTCGTGATACTCGATTCCAACGACAATCTTTCGGATCAGACACCGTGGCTCGAGGATCAACTCGCGAAATCGAAGGCGGTATGGAAGTTCGCCGTATACCATCACCCCGCCTATTCGTCCGCGCCGAACCGTGACAATTCCTACGTGCGGCAAAAGTGGGCTGCGTTGTTCGACAAGTATCATGTCGACATGGCCCTACAGGGACACGATCACGCCTACCTGCGCACATACCCGCTCAACAACGGCAGGCGCGTCGCGTCCGCGAAAGACGGCACGTACTACGTCGTTTCCGTATCCGGAACGAAGTACTACGAGCAGGAACAGCACGACTATGCGGAGGTCGCGTTCGAGAAGGTCTCGACGTACCAGACGATCGGTATTACGACGAATCCGGACAAACTGGTCTATCGTTGCATCGATTTCGGCGGAAAGGTGCGCGACGAAGTAGTCATCGAGAAATGAGCTTGCGTGTCGCGATCGTGGGCGCGTGTCCCTATCCGGTGCCGCAGGGATCGCAGGTGTTTCTTCGCGACACCGCGCTGGCGCTGCACGATCGCGGGCACGACGTGCATCTCGTCGTGTATGGCTACGGCGATGGCGTCGACGAAAGCGGATTGCGCATCCATCGGTCAGCGCACGTCGCAGGCGGCCACCACACGAAAGCGGGCCCCACGCTGGCCAAACCGCTGCTCGATCTCGCGCTGGTCGCCACCTTGCGCCGCGTCGTGCGCTCGGAACGGATCGAAGTCGTGCAGGCGCACAACTACGAGGGGTTGTTGGTCGCGCTCGCCGCGCGCGTGCGCCCCATTGTGTACCAGGCGCACAACGCGATGGCCGACGAATTGCCGCACTACTCGGGATTCGGCATTGCGGGGAAGCCGGTTGGAAAATGGCTCGACGCGACATTCCCGAGGCGCGCAGCGCAAATTGTTGTGCCACACCCGGCGCTGGCGCACTACCTCGTTGCGTGCGGGTGCGGGCCGGGCAAGGTCTCGGTGATTGCGCCGCCAGCGTCGACGGAATGGTTTGGCGCGCCCGCGGTGGCTGACGCGATTCCGCCGGTCGTTTACGCCGGAAACCTGGACGCCTACCAGAACGTCGTCTTTCTCAAACATATTGTCGAACGCGTGCGCGTACAGGTCCCCGACGCGCGGCTCATTCTCGCGACGCGCGAGCGTGTCGCGTTCGACGGTGCGGAGGTGTTGCACACGCCCGACTTCGCGGCGCTGCGCGATGTGCTGCAACGGGACGTTGTCGTCGCATGCCCGCGCGTATCGTGGTCGGGCTACCCGATCAAGCTGCTGAATGCGATGGCCGCAGGCAAGGCGATTGTCGCGTGCCGCGGCGCGGCACACCCGCTCGAACACGAGCGCACCGGCCTAATCGTCGACGATAACGACGAGGACGCCTTTGCATCCGCAGTTGTCCGGCTCATGCGCGACGCGCCGCTGCGCCTGCGACTCGGCGTGGCCGCGCGGCAAGCCGTCGACGAGCACCACTCGCCTACGCAGTTTGCGGAGTCGCTCGAGCGCGTGTTCGAGCGCGCGCTACTCCACGCCGGTTAGTTTGAACACGTATGCGTGTTGGCATGGCACTTTATCGGGCGTAAGTTGCGGCACCTTGATGACGAGTTTGCCGTCTTCATTCGCGCACGCAACCGGCCCGTCCCAGCCCAACATCGACACGCTCGCGTTCGCGCCCGGCTTCGGTTCGCCCAGCACGAGCGATTCACCCGGCCACTTCAGGCAGATCGCGTAGACCGCGCCGTCCTTCGCGGTGTAGCGCACAAGGTCCCCGTCGGACTGCGCGCGCCACGCCCGCGTGCCGAAGATGGCCTCTCCGTTTACGTCGAGCCACTTGCCCATATCGAGCAGGCGCTGTTGCATGATCACGGGTATGCGTCCGTCCGCCGTCGGACCGATATCGAGCAGCAGGTTTCCGCCCCGGCTCACGCACTCGATCAGCAGCGCGAGCAGTTCGGTTGTGCTTCGGTAATTGTCGGCGTTCTCGTTCCGGTTGTAACCGAACGACCGGCCCATGCCCTGGCATTCCTCGAAGAGGCCCGCGTCCGTCAGGCGGCCTTTCGGAATGTGCCCGTACTCCGGCGTCGCGAACCCACCGTGCACGTTGCGCGTGTCCTTGCCCCAACGGTCGTTCACGACAACGTCTTTCGGTGCGTTCGATTCGTTATAAAGCCACGCGAGGAACTCTTCGCTCTTCCACGTTGCGCTCGGGTGGTCCCACTCACCGTCCGGCCACACGATGTCCGGCTTGTACCGCTGCACGAGGTCTTTCAACTGCGGCAGCATGTGTTGGTCGACGAACTTAGTCACGTCGCTCTTGTAAAGCGGGTTGTACCACTCGTAGATCGAGTAGTAATAGCCCATGCGAAGGCCCCTTGCGCGCACCGCCGCGATCAGGTCCCCCGCGAGGTCGCGGTGCGGGCCCACGTCCACGGCGTTCCAATTCCAGCTCTCCGCGCTTGGCCAAAGCGCGAACCCTTCGTGATGCTTCGAGGTGAGCACAACGTACTTCGCGTTCGATCGCCGGAAGATGTCCGCCCATTCGTCGGGATTGAACAACTCCGCCGTGAATTTCGGCGCGAAGTCCTGATACTGGAAATCTTCGCCGTACGTGTTCACATGAAACTTCCACGTCTCGCCCTCACGGTTGTTCATGTCGTGCCAATACCACTCGGCGTACTTTTCCTTCGGCCCCCACGACGGGACGCTGTACACGCCCCAGTGGATGAAGATGCCGAACTTGGCGTCGAGGAACCATTGCGGCGTGGGCCGGGTATCGAGCGACTCCCAATTCGGTTTGTACGTGGCGTCGTCGGCCATTGCCCCCAATGCCAACGCGCTTGCAAGAACTGCAGACAATGCGGTTTTCATGACAGGTTTCCCTCCCACGGCAGTTGTAATCCTACCGTGGCGGCGAATGCAAAAGGCGGGTCACTCCTCAATGCGATACAGGTGTGTCTTCGTGCGGAGCAGCAGGGCGTTGCCGATGACCGCGGGCGAGGCCCACAGGTCGCCGTCAAGCCGATTGACTGCCAGTTCGCGGTACTCGCGGCCGGTCGCGATGACGGTGGTCGCGCCTTTTCTCCCCGGTATATAGACGCGATCGTTTGTGGCCAACAGCGACGCCCAATAGTCGCCACTCGACCGCTGCGACCACACCTGCTCGCCCGTCGTTGCGTCCGTGCAAATCAAGGTGGCGCCCTCGCTCATCGTGTAGAGCAAATCATCGACAAGCACGGGCGACGATTCGTGCGGCGCATCTTCGAGCATCCTCCAAACGACATGGGTGTCCGTCACGTCTCCCGCCCCGCCCTGCTTAATCGCGAACAACTGTGTCGCGCCGGGAGAACCACCGGTATTTACGAACAGCAAACCGTGTCCGGACACGATGCGCGAGATCGTGCTGTCGTCCCGGTATCGCACACGCCAGACTTCTTTTCCGGTGCGCGGTTCGTGGCCGGTTACGAGCAACGCGCCGTTGCTGATCAACTGCGGTTCGCCATCTATGTCGACAATCACCGGCGTCTGATACGACTTTTTGTACACGCCCTGTATGGCGTCCGTGTACAGATCGGCCGGCCGGTCGTACCGCCACACCGTGTCCCCCGTCATCTTGTTCAACGCCGCCATGAATTGGTTGTCGGTCCCCTCGACGGTAACGATAACGAGGTCCTCGAACAGGATCGGCGAAGAGGCCGGGCCCTGCATGTGATCGCAGTTCAAGTCCGTTCGCCGCCACAGGACTTCACCGGACGCCGTGTCGATGCCGGCCGTGCCTGCGGAGCCGTAATGGACGTAGACACGGCCTTCCTCGATCGCCGGCGACGGCGACGCGTAAGTATTGTGGGGGTTTATCCGCTGCGGCTCCTGCACGCGGAACACTTCGATATCGTGGACGATGTTCCCCGATTTACCGTCAATGCAGACGGCATAGAGTACTGTGCCGTCTTCTTTCGCGGTGGTGAGCCAGACTTGACCGCCCCACACCACGGGAGTCGAATGGCCCAAATCATGGATGGCCGTCTTCCAGACGATATTTTCCGTTTCCGACCAGTGGAGCGGAAGCGCCGCATCGCTTCGCCCGTTTGCCGTCGGGCCTCGCCAGTCCGCCCAGTCTTCGTTAGCGATCGCCGAACTCGTACAAAACGCGACACCAAGTACCAAGACACCGAACCGCATGCAGTAGCTCCGCGCCATTCCGGCGAATTGCGTTTACGTTCAATTGTGGCAATTTGCGGCGCATTCCGCACTTGCGAACGCAATAATATCGTATATGTTACACTACGATCACTTGGCTTTCGGACAGTAAGGTGGTGTCCAAGCCAATTCCACTGTAATCGATCCGAACGCTGGCGCGCCCGAACCAATTAGCTGCAATCCTCCGATCCGTTACCTATCAGCACCGGGGCCGCGAGGATGGTTCGTGCCGGCCATGAGCTTCGTCGCACGACTGGCCCAGATTCGTCGTATGTAATGGGGCCTGTCGTCACGGCCAAGGCAACGCATTCGCTGGGAACTACTTCGTCTATACGGGTCTCATTCGACGGAAGTAATCGATCGACAACGTTTAGCCGTTTCATACAGGAGATACAGTTGAGCATCTCGAATACCGGGATTCGGCGGTGGGCGCTCATGGCGTTCGCCGCGCTGATCGGAGTGGCTGTATTCGCCGTCACGCAGACCAGTTACTGGCTCGTTGAATCAAGCGCGCCCGCCAAACATGTTCCCGCAGGGCTGGTGTCCTTGGCGATGGACATCTTTAGCTACTACTCGTTCATATGGCAGGCCGCTGACGGACATTGGGTCTTCAACAACGCCATGACATCCGAATCATGCGATCGCGTCTTTGTGAATCTCCAATGGCTGGCGTTGGGCAAGTGCATGGCCTGGTTCGGGTGGACGCCAACGATCACGTTTACGCTTTGGCGGTTCGCGGGCGCGATGACCTTAATCATGGGGTTTGCGCTGCTGGCGGCGCAGGTCTTGCCGCGCACGTCGCAACGCGTCATGGCGCTTTTGATGTGCGCGTTCGGCGGGGGCTTCGGCTGGGTCATCGCGATACTTGGCGATCAGGGACTGCTAGACACCAGCGACACACTTGGACTGAAAAACCCAGCGATGGATCTAATAACTCCCGTGCACCCGTTCGGGCAGATTCTCAAGAATCCCCATTACAGTTTGCCCCACGGAACGTTCCTGTTATTTGTCGCGGCGTTTATCCAGGGCGAACGCACGGGCAGGGCCCGGTGGTACGCCGCCGCGGCCGTAATCGGCGTCGTTCAAGGTCTGGTTCGCCCCTATGACGTCATCACGATTTGCGCGCTGGTTCCCGCGTATATTGGCGTCGATGCGGTACGAAATCGTTCGCTGGCCCTTGGCGTTACCCTAAAGCGGACGTTGCCACTGCTCGCGTGCCTGCCGCTCCTTATCTACTTCTACTACATCTTTTCCATCCATTCCGTGTTCAAGTGGTGGGCGATCCAGGGCAAGCAACTGCCCACGCCGGCAACGTGGCACTCATTGGGTCTCGGCGTCGCCGGAATCCTATTCGTCTATCGATTGACCCAATACAAACGACTTCCGCTTACAGACCCTGCTGTTCGATTTCTCGTGGTGCTCGCGGTGACGATTCTCGCGTTGTATCACAGCACCCACATATCGGATGCGCTGTCGTTCTCGCCCCAGATCGGCATACCGGTAATGGCTCCTCTGATACTGGTCGGTCTTGGCGCATTGCCCTATCTGCGCGAGCGGTGGTTCAACAACCGTCCCAGAATGTGGGTCTCCGCATTATGCGTGTTTGTCGTCGTCAACTCGCTCAGCAGCCCGCTGTTTGTCTTGTGGAGCGCGCGCATCGGACACGCCACACCGCGCAATTACGCGCGTCAAACCGATCTCGATGCGATGGATTGGCTCAAGAAGCACGCGGGCGAAACGGACGTTGTCCTATCCAACGACGTCATGGGTGGGCGCATTTCATTCAATGCTGGAACGCGGGTAGCCCTCGGTCACTGGGCCCTGACGCCGCATATAAAGTCGCTGAGGAAACGGTTCGGCCGGCTTGTGTCGGGCGACCTGTCGAACCGGAAGGCAAAACAGTTCATTGCCGAAATTGCGCCCCGCTTTATCTACGTGCCCAAGACGGCGCGGACCGAGCGCCCGCGCTACTTCCGCCACAATCCCGATCTGCAAATCGTATACTCCAACGAGGACGTTGCGATATACGAGTTGCGTCCGCGGCTGGCGCTGGCACGTTGACGGACCATCAATTCTCCGTCGGGGGCTTTTTGGATTCAAATTGGATATCGCGGCTGTAACCCAATGCATTTAGCGCCTTGATTTCTTCGGGCGTCAGCTCCGGCGCTTTCGTACCCGTGGCCGGTTCTGCTTCGTGCCATACGAAGAAAGTTGGTTTGTCCACGGCGGCGGGCAACAGGGGTTTCGCCGGCGGCGACGCCGGGTCGAGTTTCGCCGCAAATTTTCTCCCTTTGACGGGATTGGCGTCGCCGAGCATCACGATGAACGGTTTTGTGGCGGAGATTCGCAGCGAGACCCGTTCGTCCGGTGCACTCGTGCGGAGCAGCAATTCCTCCCGAGCCAGCACTCCCATATTTGCAGTCGCGGTGTGTTTGTCCCATTTGACGGGATCGTTGTGACTGACCGAACCGCCGAGAAGCAGCTTTACGGCCTCGAACGAATCGCCGGTTGTCGCGATCACAGAGCCGTGCCAATTGCGCGCAGGGCGCATGAACGCGATGTGCCAACCCTGGCGGTTCTCGACGAAGAATTGCTCGGTGAGTTCGGCCAACCGCGTCCGCTCGGTGGGATTCTGATCCAAGACGTCGATGCTCTCCGTGGGATCGTTCGCGAGATGATACAACTCCGCAACGCCGGTCTCGATATTTTGCAGGTATTTCCAGTCGTTGTTCCGCACGGCGACGATCGTTTGGCGCCGGATGTACGCCCACGGCGCAGGCTGGCCTTCGCCCTTAATGAGCGGCAGTAGGCTTTGTCCGTCGCTTGCGGGCGCCGCAACACCCGCAACATCGAGTATCGTCGGCATCAAGTCCACGAGCTGAACCATCTCGCGGATTCGCTTTCCGCCGTATTCGCCGTTTGGGAACTTAATCAATAGCGGAACTCGAGCCGCACCCTCGTAAACGTGTTCGTGGACGAACTGATTGTGTTCGCCAAACTGTTCGCCATGGTCCGCGGTAACGATGATCAATGCGTCGTCATATCGATTCATAGCCTTGAGTCTTGCGAAGCATTCGGCCAATCCCGCGTCGACGCCGCGAATCGAATCGTCGTACATCGCGATCATGTGGGCAATGTCCTCGGGTGACAGCACATCTTCCTTGCCACACGCAGCAATCAGATGGTCGGTCGGACTTGGACGGAACCGCTCCCGCAGCGTTTCCGGTTCCAACACGTCTTTCGCGAAATGCAGAGGCGTGTTGGGAGGGGGGTAATACGGCAGATCGCAGTTCTCGCATTGATCCAGGCCGTATTTGCTGTGCAAATCGTAGTTGTGGAAGAAGAGAAAAAAGGGGGTGGCCGTATGGGAATCGAGCCACGCATGGACCAACCCCTTGGTCTCGACCATGTCCCGGACCAACGTTGGCGTCGAATACGTGTCAAATCCGTGCGCGATTCCGCTCGTCGGCGACATCCAAAGTCGATAACCGGTGAATCCGCCCGTGAAGTACCCCGCATCAGCCAGAGTTTCCGGCAAGGTCTGTACGGATTCGGCGAGGTTGGTGCTCGCATTCACGCGATGGCGCGCGGGGTACAGGCCGGTCAACATGCTCGTGTGCGCGGTAAGCGTCCACGTTTCCGGCGTGATCGCGCTTTCGAACAGGACCGCTTCTATTGCGAAGGCGTCAAGGTTGGGCGACGTCTCGCGTTCGTAGCCGTAACACGAGAGATGGTCCGCGCGCATGGTATCGCACGAAATCAAAATGATTGGCGTGCGCGCCGTTTCGCCGCTTCCAAAAACGATTGGATTCCCCCACACTGCGTAATCACCGTGCGCGGAACGCCTGGGGTCTACGTCGAACAACAGCTCGATCGTCTTGCCCGCGTAAGGCTCCAATGGCGCGCGCAGCGCATGCCACTTTCCCCTCTCCTTTGCGCCGATCGGTTTTTCGGCAAACGTGATCGCATTTCCTGAATTCTCGCGCGCGCGAACGCGAAAAACCGCTCCGTCGGACTTCGCGGCCCCAGAATCAAGCAAGGCTACATGGGCTTCAAACTGTGCGCCGGGCTTGACAGCGACGGTCCAGACCGCCGGGATTGGGTCCACCGATTCCATCGTTACGTTGCCCAATGTGATCCGTTCTGGCCCATCGGGTGGTGTACTGGTTAGCGTTATCGATTCGACCTTGAATTCTTTCCCCGGTCCAACCACGCCGACTGCCGTAATTGGGGGCACCCAACCGGCGGCGTCCTGCCCCACCAGCGCAATCGCGTATTCATGCACCTCATCATCGCCCACGACCGTGAAGGGGACGCCGGGATTCTCCGCGATGCCGGGTTCAACCTCGTTCTGCCAAACGAAAGTGAAGCGTCCGGGAATGGGCGAACTCATCCGGATCCGGCATTCGGTGTAGTCGTTTGCCATCGCAGGGTCGATGCGGTGGGTGATTCGGGAAAAGTAGTGTCCCGAAGGCTGCGTGAAGCGTTCGGTCTTGAACCAAGAGTCCTTCACTACGATGGGTTCGGCCCTGCTATTTCGCCGTGCGTCGATTACGAGTGGCGCCAACCGCAAGAGAGTTTGGGATTCGGGGCTGGCGTACACTGCTGGCCCGTTGTGTTGCGTTGGACCCGAATCAGGCCGAGAACAACCCGTCATCACGAGGCAAAGCGTTGCCGCGGCGCATGCCAGAGATCGCATATCCCATAACGATGCCATTTGCTACCGGGGTGGCCGCGTTTCGAGAGCGCCGGCAATGAGACTCGCAACGATTTCGTGCCCTCGGTAGTAGAGATGCGAATCGTATCGCGGCGCGTAGACGAACTCACGCCGCGCCGCGCCATCCCGGAGTGGAGCGGTCGCGTCGATGAACGGAATTCCCAGCTCCGCGCACAGCGCCCCGGCGCGCAGGGCGAACTCGTCAGCCGCGTACCAATCGCCGCCGGGTACATAATCCGTCAATGACGCGTCCGCGCTGAACCGCGAGTACGGACCGTGCACGCGCAACGCTATGGGGAGATACACCACCAACAGCCGAATCCCATTCGCCTGACATAACACGTGGCCCCGGCGCAGCATTTCGGACGTGACCATCCACCCTTGTGGACTCGATTCATCGATGTGCGGAGCGTATTTGTAATCGAACCCAACCTCGGTTACGCCAAACTCCGCGGAATCGAACGTTCCTGTCAAGCCCAACCGTTCGCGCAACTGCGCACGTTGGTGCAACGCCACGTCAACGAGTTGCGCAAGTTTGAGGCGTTCGATCCCTTGCTTCGGCTTGGGCGGATTCGTTGGGCGGCGCAAGACGATGCGAACGTCGTCTGTCTGCGCGGATGTCGTAAACACCAGGCTTACATTTGTCCAGTCGCTCGTCGCAGAAACTCCGGGGGTGAATCGAGTTAACTTAAGCTTATTTTGGGTCCGCTGTTGCACCTCGAGCCGTGCGGGGCCCAAGACGTCTTTCGTGCGAATCCTTCCGGTAAGCAGGTAGCTTGTCGCGGGTTTCAAGTTCTTGGCCGTTTGCGCTATGTTAACGTTTGCATACGCGGGAGCCTGGACCTGTAACGCGAACGCGTTCTTGCGCGCGCGCTTCCCCAGAGACACACGCTGGACCTCACCGCGAAACGCGGGCGCGGCTTGCCACTGGTTCTCCCGGACCTCTTTCTCAAAACCGCCGTTCCGCAGCAGGTCCTGCCCTATGGCGTGACGTTCGGCAAACCGATCCGGCAGATTCAAAAAAGGCGCCGCCCGGTAATACCAGTCGTCGCCGTCCGGCGGGGGCGCCAACTCGCGCAGTTGGATGTCGTCAAACCAGAAAGTCCCCATTTGGAGCCAATTGGTCGCCGCGGGCAGCGTGAGTGTTTTGAACCCGCCGTTGTAGTACATCTGCGCGTCTCGAATGTCGTTGCCTTCGAACAAGGTCCACACGATTGTTTTCGGCCCGTACGACAGCGCGTATTTCCACAGCACGGCGAGTTCCTGTGGAGGCCCGTAGCCTCCCCGGCCCAGGTTCACGATGGGCACGCCAAGCTTCTGTTCGACCAACTTCGGAAACGTCTTCTCCAACGGCATCGTGGCGCCTTCGGTGAATGAGTCGCCGATGAACGCGATCTCCGCCGACTCGATACCGGGCGGGTTGCGGAACCCGTTGGCATCGGTGTTGTACGCGACGGCCGGCGCGAAGCGGTCCGGGTACGGCTTGCGGTGCCATGCAAGGTTGGGCTTGCGCACGTACCCGAGCAGTTGGTCGGATTCGGTCCAGACCGTAGACATCGCCGCGTTGTGCGAATAATCGGCGGCTCGAAAGTTCGTAATGCGAAGATAGGCTTCGCCCGCGGCGAGGGTCGCACTGAAGGCAACAAGCATGAGCGTGCAGTTCACGACAATTCCGCGAAGCCTTCCGTGTTCGCGGCCGCGTTCGGTGTGAACTGCGCTGGTCGTAACTTCAGCCACAGGGACTCCTTCTCGTCGATACAATCGGATACGGTACGAAGTCACATTCGCTGCGCCAATCGAAAAGTTCCGAACATCGTGTCTTGCGGCGCAAGGGAAAGCACCCGCCATGCAGCGCGTCAGTATGCCTCGCAGCGTTTACAAATAGAAATGCTCGCTTTCTGCGTGCAACCCCGCAATGTTGACGCGCGGGATACCATGGCGCGGGCGTCAATTGGATTCAATGCTTGCCGAACGGTCGGCTGCATCGTTACAGTCAATGCGATTCTTGGCCGGCAATAGGAAGGACGGGCCGGTCTCCGAGTGCAGATCGGAGGTCACCGGGCGTCGCAACATCGGGTGGACAGGTTGAGGACCACGCGCACTCTACTTCTCTTCTGTAGTCTTATTACGTGGTGCGGCTGCGTCGTACTCGCCGCACCGCCGGAAGTCATAAAGCCGCAGGCGCCGTTGTACACCGTCGTGCGTGGGGAGCATGGGGTCATTCTGCTCACGAAGAACGGCGATCGATTTGAAGTAATCTCCACTGTCGAGCAGGCCCGCGCGTGGAGCGGCGACGCGCCAAATTTCAAGGTCCCCGCGGGCACGCCGCCGTCCACGCAGTTGCTGCTGGACTCGTCCGGCGTCTTGCACGCCTTCTCGTTGAAAGCTCGCGGCGACGGGCGCAAACCCGCGGTCGATTTCTTCATTGACTTGTGGCACAGCCGTACCGAAGACAACGGCGCGCGATGGAGCGAGTCGAAACCGTACTTCGAGGGTTATGTCGGCGACGTACTCGATTTTGATCAGCTCCCGAACGGGCGCATCGTCGTTCCGTTCGCATATTGGGTTCCTGGATTGGAGGACGGCCCACCGGTCGGATCGAACCGAACTACATCGGTTGTATCGGACGATGGCGGAGCGACGTGGTCGAAGCCGGTGTCTGCGCTGACCTCGCCGTGCTATCCCGATCACAACGGCAGTAACAATGGCGCAGTCGAACCCGGCATTCTGCCGCTGCGTGACGGGCGTATCTGGATGCTGATGCGCACGCAAGCAGGTTTCTTGTATCAGTCGTTCTCGCGCGACGGCGTGAACTGGGCCGAGGCCGCGTCGTCGCGGTTCCATTCGTCATCGGGCCCGCCGAGTCTCTTGCGATTGCCCGACGGGCGCATCGCCGTGTTCTGGAACAACTGCGAGATGCCCCCGCGCGAGCAGGGACAGGGCGTGTATGGCGGGCGCGACGCGATTCACGCCGCGATTTCCGATGACGAAGGCCGTACGTGGCAGGGTTTCCGCGAGTTTTATCGCGACCGCCGCCGCAATGAAACGCCGCCGCACAGCGGCGATCGCGGCACCGCGTATCCTATCAGCGGGTCGTCGAAGGACGGCAAGATGGTGGTGCTGGCCGGACAAGGCGGTTCGGGCCGCAACGTGATTTTTATCGATCCCGATTGGCTCACAGAGACGCATGCATCGGACGATTTCAGTAACGGCCTCGATGCGTGGTCGGTGTTCAAAGAGTTTGGACCCGCGTCCGGGTGGTGGCGCGACCGCTGTCAGGGTCCGGAATTGATCGACCATCCAACAAAACCGGGCGCCAAGGTGATGCATGTCCGCCGCCCGGACGACAAGCACCCGGACGCCGCGGTATGGAACTTTCCAAACGGCAGGAGGGGCGTGCTCTCGGTCCGGCTTATGCCGCGCGAAGGATTCGGCGGCGGCAACCTCGCGCTGACGAACCGCTTTTTCAATCCCAACGATGTTCGCGGCGATTCGCTCGCCATGTTCAGTCTGTCGCTGCCGACAGACGGTCTCCTGGGCAAAAAACCGGCGCTCCGGACCGGGACGATGCACACCATCAAACTTGCATGGGACATCGACCGGCACCGCTGCGACGTGCGCGTGGATGGCCAACAGGTAACATCTCTGGCGTTGTTGAATTCGACAGATAACGGCGTGAGCTATCTGAGACTGGCATCGACTGCTGCTGAAATCGACCCCGCCGGGTTCATCGTCGAATCGGTAGACGTGGTCATCGAAGAAGCGCGGACGCTTCCCGGCGAGCCGGGAATCGACATTCCACCCGAATCGCCATCGCCCGCAACGCACGGAGTACGACATGAATCTCCCTGAAATCGGTATTCGCGTGGCGTGCATCGCGCACGTTGCGCTGGCTGCAATCACGGCAGTCGCGCAGCAATCTCCCGCGCCGCCCACATCCATTGCCGAATTCCAGGAAAAACCGGTGATGGTGCAGCTCAAGGACGGAACACTTGCCGGCTATTTCGTGCGGACGGAAACGGACAAGCAAATTGTTACGGTCCGAACGTCGGGCGATCTCGGCGATACATGGTCTGAAGAATCGCCTGTCCTGGAAATGTCCACCGAGCCCGGCTACTACAATCTCCCCGAAGCGCTCGTCGATCGCGACGGCGAAGTGCATCTGTTCTTCATCAATGCCGCGCGCACGGTACAGGCAAGCGGTGGTGAGGAGAATAGACCCAAAACCGGTGACTGGCGCGACAGCCGGCTGGACATCTGGCACGCGCGCTCGCGCGACGGCCGCACGCGATGGGAAGCGCCGAAGAAGGTGTGGGAAGGCTACACCGGCGCGCTGAATTCCGTCATTCAAATGGATTCGGGCCGCATTCTCCTGCCGTTCTCGTGCCTTACCAAGCGCACGTGGGCCAATCGAGGCGACGGTCTTGCCGCATTCACCTTCTACGGCCAGTTCGATTCGACGTTGATCTATTCCGACGACGGCGGCGACACATGGACCTGGCCGGACGTGCGCCTGAAAGTCCCCACGCCCGACATCGTTGCCGCTTACGGCTCGGTCGAGCCCGTAGTCATTCAACTGAAAGACGGCCGCGTGTGGATGTTGATCCGCACGCAACAGGGCCGCTTCTACGAATCCTTCTCAAACGACGGCGCAACCTGGTCCGATCCGATGCCTTCCGCCATCGTATCATCCGATTCGCCCGCGGGCATCGTACGGTTGACAGACGGGCGCCTGGTCTTGTTCTGGAACAATTGTCAGCGGTATCCATATGCGTATGGAGGAAGGCAAGTGCTGCACGCGGCAATATCCGATGACGATGGCGCGCACTGGCAGGGCTACCGTGAAGTCGCGCGAGATCCCCTTCGCAACGAACCGCCTCCGCCCGGCGGTGATCACGGCACCGCCTATCCGTTCCCGTTCCCGCTCAATGACGGCCGATGCGTGTTCGTCACCGGACAAGGCTACGGGCGCGTCCTCTGCAAAGTTGTCGACCCCGCATGGCTCCTTGAAAAACAACAGCGCGAGGATTTCTCCACAGGCCTCGAAAACTGGTCCGTCTTCGGCACAAAAGGCGTCGAACTTACCGAAGACCCACAACGCAGCGGCGCAAGAGTACTGTCCATTCGTAAAGTGGAAAAAGGTTGGCCCGCCTGCGCCGTCTGGAATTTCCCCGCCAATAGCAAAGGAGCATTAACGATTCGATTGCGCGCCAAGCCGAATTTCCAAAATCTTACCGCCGGTATAACCGACCACTTTTCGGCTCCGTTCGATTACGAAGACCGCTTCAACAATCTCTTCACAATAAATCTCGGTCCGATCGAACTGTCTCAAGACAAAGCGCACACGCTCGAATTCCGTTGGGACTGTCTGAAACGGACCTGTGACGTGAGCGTCGATGGCGCTGTTCTAGCAACTCTTCCGCAAACGCGTTGGAGCCTTACCCCATGCTATTTGCGGCTCCGCTCCGAGACGGAAGACACCAACGACGGCGGCGTGGAGATTCTGGAAGTCTCCGTCGATACTGCATCGTAATGCCCACCGTTCGTATCGAAGCCACGGGCTACGTCTACCGCAATCCCGCGCCGAACGTGTTCGCGCGGCAGGCATATTTTCCATCCATCGTCCAACTTCCCGGTGGCGCGCTCCTCGCATCGTTCGACATGGGCAGCGCGATGGAGAACAGAGACGTCCGCACCTACACCTCGCGTTCGGACGACGGCGCCTCGTCGTGGTCCCCGCCCGCGCTGATTTACGACCCAACCGACCTCAAGTACCCGGCATCCACGCTCGGGCGCATTTCGAAATTGTCGAGTGGCTCGCTTGTGGCGGTCGTTCTCGTGTGCGATCGATCGCGGGTGAGCGAAGGGTTGGCGAACGTCCAGACCGAAGGCTACGTCGAAACGCGCTTCGCCACGTTGACCTCTGACGACAACGGCCGCTCCTGGACCCAGCCGCGCTGGGTAACGCCGCCAATGGACTGGAACGCCTTCGAGATTTGCTCGCCGATTGTCGAAACGAGACCAGGCCGCTGGCTGTTGCCGACGTCTGTCTGGCGCCGTTGGAACGGCGATTGCGCGCCGGGCATGAAAGCTGTCGCGTTTGTGTCTGACGACGCCGGCGCGACGTGGCTACATTGCGCCGAAGTGTTCGACCTCTGGGATAACACCATCACCGCATGGGAGCAGAAACACACGCAACTGTCCGACGGCCGGTGGCTTGTCGTATGCTGGGCCTACGACTACGCACAATCGAAGAGCGCGCCGAATCGCTATACATTCTCGCTCGATCAGGGCCGCACATTTGGTCCGGCCCATGTTGCGCCGATCGCGGGTGAAACGTGCACGCCGTTTGCGCTAACGGACAACCATGTACTCTTCGTGTACCGGCGCGTGGACGAGCGCGGCCTGTGGGCGCAGCTCGCGCGGTTCGAGGACGAACGCTGGATTCCGTTAACCGACGAACCGCTCTGGGGCGCCGGCCGCGAAGCGTACACGCAGAACTCCGCAAATAAAATGGAAGAAATGAGCACGCTGCAGTTTGGCTATCCGCAGTGCGTACGGCTCGGCGACGGCTCGGTCCTCGTCGTGTTCTGGTGCGTCGAGCGGTGCGTGGCGTGCATCCGTTGGCTGCGGCTCCGGGTTTCGCAATGAACAATAGGCAGCGAGGACGAATACGATGACGAGCAGGGGCATGAGCGCTCATTGCGTGCTAACGATGTTGACCGCGCTTAGTCTTTGGGCGCTGCCATCGAGCGCCGAAACGTGGGTTGACGATTCCTTTGAAGATTTCGCGGACGGCACGCTCGGCGAATCGGGACAGAACATATACGTCGCGCGCGACGGAAGCGTCCGCACCATTCATCGATTCGACATCAATCATGACGGCTGGATCGATCTCCTCCTCAACTGCACGCACGACCTCATCGGCATTCTCCCGTCTACGGCCGCGTGGTTGACCCCCGACGGCGGAACGGCCCACGCGCCGCTTGCCGTCGAAGGCGCAAGCGCCGTCGCGACCGGCGACCTGAACAAGGATGGCTACACGGACCTTGTGTTCTGTCCCAATCGCAACGGTGTTCAGTCCGACCGTCGAATCGTGCAAGTGATCTACGGAGGACCTGACGGTTGGCCCGCCTCGCGTAGCAACGGCATCTTGCCGGCTTCTAACGCCACTGCGGTTGCCATCTGCAATCTGAACGCTGACAACTGGCCTGACATCGCCGTGTTGAACGGCAAGGCATGGTTGCCCAAACAGGGCGACGGTCAAATCGTGCGCGTATTCTTTGGCGGCGCTAGCGGCTTTCTCTTGAACAACTACCGGGACTTCGGCATCCCGAATGCCATCGCCGTTCGCGCCGCCGACTTCGACGCGAACGGCTGGGCCGATTTGGCCGTGTTGAAAACGGACCGGTCAATCGAAATTGTGTGGGCCACGCAGGGTACTGACCAGCTTATTCTCGAAACTGCGATGATACCGCTGCCCGGCGAGGGCGCGCAGTGCATGACCATAGCCGACGTTGACTCGGACAGCCAACCCGAATGCATTGTCGGTACGAGTAGCGGCCAGCTATTCGTCGCGGGGTGCAAACCGTCCCGCGAAATTCGTGAACCGATTTCGTTAAAGGCGTTCGAGTCATCCCACATTGCTGCCGGGGACCTCGACGGCGACGGCAGTTGCGATCTCGTACTGACCCAAGTCGCCATTGCGCGCGCCTCCGGAGGCGAAGCGACCGGCGCGGACAAGTCTCGGGAAGCGCACGTCCGCGTCTTGTGGGGCGATCATGGGGCATTCGACGCTGCGCGCATGACGGAGCTGCGGGCGCCGTACGCCACCGCTTCAGCGATCGGCGATCTGAATCGCGACGGGCACGCGGACCTCGCCGTTGCCGTGTATCAGGGCGCCGAATCGTTTTCGACAAACGCCGCGCTCTTTCCTGGAAACGGTACGCGCGAATTCAGGCAAAGCGACTTGACCGTTCCCGTCAGCGGAGCAACCGACGTTGCCATTGTTCCGGCGGAGAATGAACTACCAGCGCGAACGGTGTTCTGCAATAGCGCCGGCGGCACGGTGAACGAACGCGTGCCGTCCTACCTCTACTACAACGGGCCGAACGGCTTCAGCGTCGACAATCGCGTCCTGATTCCCTTCGTCAGCGGCTACGAAGCCAGCGCCGCGGACCTGAACCTCGACGGCTGGACCGACATCATTGCGATGTGTTCCGGTCATCTCGGCCCCGGCGCGGAGAGTCTCGTCGAACTCGGCGCGAACATCTTCTACGGCACGCGCGACGGCATCGACCTCAAAACCAAGCCGACCGTCCTGCGCGAATACAACCTCTACAGCAGCAACGTCGCTGACTTAAACAAGGACGGCTATCTCGATCTCGTCCTCGGCGCCTTCGATCCGCCGAAACCCGGTGAAAAGGATTTGCTCGTCATTTACTACGGCGGCAAAGACGGCTACTCAACCGAACGTCGCACCGCGATTTCCTCGGAGGGCCGATCATCGATCTGCGTCATAGCCGACTTCGACCGCGACGCCTGGCTCGATATCGCCGTGACCTGCTACGGCAAGGACCTCGTCCGCATCTTTCACGGTGGCAAGGACGGCTTCTCCGAGTCGCTCCAGTCGCAACTCGTCGCGCCGCAACCAATCGAAATGGAAACGGCCGATCTGAATGCCGACGGCTTCCTCGACCTCATCGTCGGTAGTTACAACGACAAGGTCACGGGCGATTTCGACACCGGGTCGCTCATCTTCTGGGGCAGCGCCGACGGCTTTCATGAATGGAACGCCCAATGGCTCCCCGGCAGCGCGCCGGTCGGCACCACCGTTGCTGACTGGGACGGCGACGGTCATCTCGACATCTTCGCCTCGCACTACCACGGCAACCGCACGCGCGAGAACCTGCCCAGTTACATCTACTGGGGCAGTGAGCGCGGCTTCGACACGCGCGACCGCACCACGCTGATCTGCGATTCGCCCTCCGACGGTCTTGCCGCGGATTTCGACAAGGACGGCAAACTCGATCTCGCCGTCTCCTGCCATACGCGTGACGGCAACCACTCCGCGGACTCGAAAGTCTATTACAACGACGGCAACCGCTTCGCCAATCCGCGCGTCACGCTCCTGCCCGCCGTCGGCCCGCATTGGATGTGGACCGAAGACATGGGCAACATTTACAACCGCCACTGGGAAGAATCATACGTCTCGTCCGTCATGTCATGGGACGCGGCGCGCTCGAAAGGGAATGTGACCCTCGATGCCGATGTTCCGCAAGGTACGGCGATTGCCATCGAGATACGATCGGCGCCGAATGCCGACGCGCTGAACGGCGCCCCGTGGCGTGCGATCGACGCCTCAGGCGCGTTCCGCGTCGATGCGGCGGACCGCGCGTTCCAGTACCGAGTTACGTTTCACTCGGACAACGGCGACCGCTATCCGGTGCTCAGCCGCGTCTCGATGGACATTACGCCGTAACAAGGACGTCCCATGGCCGCCGGCGATTTCTATTTCGCGATCAACGCCACGTTCCGGTTCATCCTGAACAACTACGGCGAACAGGCGTTGATCGACTACTGGCGTTCCATGGGCGAAGAATACTTTGCGCCGCTCAGCGAACGGTTCCGCTCCGGTGGTTTGGACGAAGTCGAATCGTACTGGCGCACGTTCTTCGCAGCGGAACCCGGCGGCGACGTACACGTTGCACAACAAGACGGCTGCGTGACCATTGACGTCCGCGATTGTCCCGCGATTCGTTGGCTGCGCGCGAACGGACGCGACATCGTCCCGCACTACTGCCGGCATTGCCATCACGTTTCGACGGCCGTCGCATCGCGCGCCGGCCTTACCTTCACGCTCGAAGGCGGCGGCGGGACCTGCAAACAAACCTTCTGTACCGGAGCAACCGCATGATCGGCGTACAGGATTTCTGCGGCCATTACGATTGGACCTTCGAATACATCCGCCGCACCTTCGGCGAAAACGCGCTGCAACGCTACTGGTCCGAGGCTGTCGCGTTCGATTCCCAGTCGCACGCCTTCGACCTTATCAGCCGAAAGGGCTTTGACGGCATGGCGGAATACTGGGGCCACACGTTGACCCAGGAGGAGGCAGGCTATGCGATCACCCGCACCGACGACACCTTCCGCATCGACATGCACGAATGCCCGTCAAAAGGCTTTCTGCTCCAAAACAACCTCGAGGCGTACTACGACTATTGCGCGCATTGTATGGGTTGGATAGCCCCCGTCGCCCAGCGCGCGGGATTCACCATCGATCACGAGCACAACCATTGCGGACAATGCTGGTGGGAACTACGCCGAGAAGGTTCCGCGCCCTCGCCCGACGCCGCGCGCGCCGCGGGCGAGCATAACGTAGAAGCGCGGGAAGACTGGAAGCGCGGCGAGCGCCATACCTATCGGGACTGCAGACAGGTCGACAGTCCGTAGCCATGGCTCATTGCGACTTTCGCTGTCCCCATATCGTGAGCTGCGGATCGACGTTTTTTGCAGAAAGGAAAGCGCTCGCGAATACGGCGATGACATAACAGGACAGAAAGCTGTACGGAAAGTAATACACGAAGTGGACCGTAGTTTTGTTCTGAATCCAAATCGTCGACGGTATGGCAACGGCGAGTCCAATCAACCATCCGGCAAATGAACCGCGCTTGGTCAGGATTCCGAGCAGGAATAGCGCCAGCACCGGCCCGGAAAACAACCCGAGAAACGACTGGGACGTCTTGACGATATCGCCGATGCTCGCCGCGAAGAAGGCGACAAGCGTCGCGAGCCCTCCAAACACGACGGTAAGTACTCGCGCGGTCTTCACGTCGTGTTCTTCGCTTTTCTCCGTGCTTCGCAGGTTCTTGAGGAAATCATGGACGACGACCGTAGAAAGCGAATTGATCCCGGAATCCATGCTCGACATCGCCGCCGCGAAGATGCCCGCGATGACAAGTCCCGATATGCCCTGCGGAAGCGCGTGCACCACGTAATACGGGAATATCTTGTCGCCCTCGGTGCCGTCGGGCAGTCTGTCGGGAAACGCCGTGTGGTACGCAAAAAGCCCAAGCCCGATATACGTCAATACGCCGATAATAACGACGGAGAAGATCGAGTTGCCGATCGTCGCGCGGACCATTCCGCCAAGTTTCGGCGTCGCCATCAGCCGCTGCACCGTCACCTGGTCCACGCCATAGTCGTGCATAAACTGGAAGAAGTACGCGATACACACGGCGCTCATCGTCATGCGCGCCAGATCGAAACTCCAGTCTCCCAGGTTCAGGTGGTTTGTTTCGCGCGCCAGCCGGAATATTTCGGCGGTGCCGCCGGGCACATTCCACGCCAGCGACGCCGCGATGATCAACGCGCCGCCAAACAGGATTAGGAATTGCGCAACATCGGTCCAAATCACCGCGGACAGTCCACCCAGTGCGGTATAGGTCGTTGCAAGCACACCCATCAGCACGATCGCCAGCCACAACGGAATCCCGGTAACTGTGGCGAGTGCCAGAGCCGGCGCGTAGATTACGGTGCCCAACCACCCCATGCGCGCGCATACGAAAAGCGTGGACACGCAATAGCGCGCGCGGCGTCCGTAGCGCCGATCGATGTATTCGTACGACGTGGTGACGCGCAGTTTCTTGTAGAACGGAAGAAACAGCCAAATGATGAACGGGGCGGCGACTGGCATCATGAGTATGCCGACATACGCCGACACGTTCTCGCGGTAGACCAACCCCGGAATGCCCATATACGTGATCGCGCTGGTGATCGTGGCGAACACGCTCATCGCGACCGCCCACCACGGCATGGTGCGGCCGGCGAGGAAGAAATCCTCTGTTGTTCTCTGCTTGCCGGCTACCAGTGCGCCAACGCCGAGCATGGCCGCAAGGTAGACCGTCAGGACGACATAGTTCAGCGCTCCGAACGATACGTGTTCCTCCACCGAATCTCTCCCCATTGATTCCCGGAGCCAGCCGAGGCATTCTCGCACACATTGACGGTATACGCTCAAGCATGATGGAACTTTGGAACAACCTGCCAACGCCCCGGCTGATTCTCGGCACGGTGCAATTGGGGATGCCCTATGGCATCGCGAACGATTCGGGGATGCCGGATCGCGCAGCGGCGTGCGCCATCGTCGAGTCCGCCCTGCGGAACGGAATTCGCCACTTTGACACCGCGCAGGCCTACGGCGCGAGTGAGTCCGCGCTTGGAGAAGCCCTCGCGCAGTTGGGTGTGTCCGGCGAGGTCTCCATTACGACAAAACTCTCAGCCGCATTGAATCCGCTTGATGCCACGCAGGTTCGCGGGTCGATCGAAGAGTCACTTGAACGGCTGAAGGTCGGGCGATTGTGGTGTCTCATGCTGCACGACCCGGCGTGGCTCGTGTCGTGGGAGGCGGGATTGCGCGACGTGCTTCGCGAGCAACAGGCGCTCGGCCGTGTCAATCACTTGGGCGTTTCCCTCCGCACGCCCGAGGACGCGCCGGCGGCGCTGGCCTGTCGGGACATCGCCATCATTCAAGCCCCGTGCAACGCGTGGGACCGTCGCATGGCGGAACGTGGGCATCTTGCAGCCTCCCGCCAACTGGGGAAGCTGTGCTGCGTCCGAAGCATCTACCTGCAGGGACTGCTGACGATGCCGCCGGACCGCGTCCGCGCACGCCTGCCACGCGCGGAGGGTGCGTCTGCGCGGTGGTGGGACCTGGCGAACGAATTCGGCGTGTCCGTCAAAGAGTTGGCAATGCGATACGCGCTTGCGCTGGGTGCACCACTCGTCGTGGGCGCCGAGTCCGTCACGCAACTCGAAGAAACGGTGGCGTTGGCGTCGCTCGAACCCCTGCCGCCGGACGCGTTGGCGCGGATCGCCGAGGCAATGGACCCGCTGGTCAGCGAAGAAATTCTCGAACCCTTCCGCTGGGAACGCAACTGACGTGAACGGGCTACTTCGCGGTGTAGCCACCATCGACGGGAAGGTTTACGCCTGTGATGTAGGAAGACGCATCGCTCGCGAGGAACACCACTGCGCCCATCAGGTCGGTCGCGTTGGCCATGCGGCCTAGAAACGTTCGCTCGGAATACTGCTCGACAAAGCGTTCGGAGTGGTTCGGCGTACGAAAGCCGCCGGGCGAAACGCAGTTGCACCGCACGCCGTTCGCTCCATAAAAACTCGCCACGAAACGCGTGAAGTTGATCATCCCGCCCTTGTGAAAGAAATAGTCGGGGTACCAGCCGTGCATTTCGGTGCCCCTGTAAATCGCGGCGTCGGGCCCGACCATCCCTTGAATGGACCCGATGTTGATGATCGAGCCTTGGCGCTGGCCCGCCATCGCGTCGCCAAAGGCACGCGTAATCGCGAAGAGCCCTGTCGCATTGACGTTCATACTTTCCGAAAACGCATCGACCGAGTCGGCGTACCCTTCTTTCATCGGGCGCAGTACGGCGTTGTTAACGAGAACATCGACGCGGCCGCTGGAATCCAGTACGCAGTCGCGCAACGCAATAATCGACTTCTCATCGCCCTGATCGAAATGCACCGGCGTAATCGTATGTCCGGCGGCGACCAAACTTTCCGCAAGTGCGTGCAGCGATTCGACGTTCCGCGAAGCGACATACACCCCCGCACCCGCTTCGGCCAGCGCACGAACGATCTGCTGTCCATACAGGCCCGCGCCGCCCGTCACCACGGCAACGCGTCCCGCCAACGAGAACGAATCGATCACCGTCATGACGCAATCTCCGACAGAAGGACCGAGCGTCCATTTTCGTCTCTGCTACGAATACCCGCAATCAACATGCGCATCAACTCTTCCGTTTGCGAGAACGGCGCCGGCAACGCGCCGGTCCGCAAATACGCAACCCAATCAAGAAGTTGCGCGCGGAAGGCAAAATAGGTGTCCCCAAACTCGGCGAACGCACTCGACCGTGTACCGCACAACAACAATTTGCCGAACCCGCCCATCATATCGTGGATCGCCGCGATGACCACCTCCGCACCGGTGGCGTGCGCATAGTGCACGATAGCGTGCTCGGGCGTCCCGTTGTGCCGCGCGCTCACGAAACCCGGGCCGAGGATCGGATACACCGCCGATAGCGCGTGGATGCCGTAGCGTTCCCACGATTTCATTGTCGTACACGTGACATACCGCAACTCGCCCAGTTCCTGGGTGGATGCACGAAACGCCTCGAACTCCCGCGCGTACGCCGTGCAACTGCTCGACATGATCGGTTTGCCTTCCGCAACCCATGATTGAAAAATGCGAAGATCGCGCTCGCAATCGGCTAACGGCTTGTCCACAAATACCGGCAGCCCCGCTTCCACGAATGGCCGGCAGCGCTCGACATGTTCGCCGCCGATATCCGTTGCAACGATGACGGCGTCCACCTCGCCAATAACGTCAAGCGCATCGGAGGCGATATTCGGAATCAGCGAAGCACGCGCCACGCGCGGTGCATCGTCGACATTGTCCGTCCAAATATGCGTGACACGCGCGCCATCGATTCCCAACGCGCTCTTCGGTTGTTTGCCGAGATACGCGGGAATCACGGGGTACGGGCATTTCGCCATCTCAACTTCGTCGTATCCATTGAAGATCGCGCTCCACGAATACGGATGCCCGTTGCCTTCCACCATGCCCAGCATGGCGATGCGGAGCTGTTTGTTGCCGTAGCCGGAGAAGCTCACGTCACGATACGTCGACCGCGCGGCCCGATCGCGCGGACTCGTAGCAGGCCGCAAGTACCTTCTGAATCCACAACCCCGCGTCGCCGTCGACGGGCGGCGCGGCATTATCGAGAACGGCTTGCGAAAACGCCTCGACCTCCGCCCGGTACATATTTACCGGCGCAGGCGCGATCGCGATGGTGCTGCCGCCGGTGCGGTTCTGCTGTGCGTCGTATGCGCCCGCCGCCCCCTCGAGGTATGCGTTCATCTCTCCCTGTTCGCCTTGGCCGATGGTGCCTTCGGCAAGAATGCAGCCCTGCGATCCGTACAGCTCGAGCCGATTGCGCGAACTCGCGTCCGGCACGTTGAACAGCACATCCACGACGCCCCGCGCGCCATTTGCGAATTCCGCCAGAACGACCGCCGTATCTTCGCTTGTATACGACTGCACACGGTTCGCGATGGTGCACGAGACGCGCGCAATGCGTCCAAAAAACATTTCGAGCAGGTCCAAACAGTGTGCGCCGAGGTCCATCAAACTCCCGCCGCCGCCCGTCGCGGGGTCCTGCCGCCATGCGCCGGAAATTGGCGGATACCAGCACGACAGTTGCGCACGCGCAAACACCGGCACGCCGAGCGCCCCGTCCTGCACGAGTGTCCGCGCCGCCGCATGTTGCGCGTGAAAGCGCATCATCAGCGCCGTGCCCAAAGTAACGCCGTTCGCGTTGCACGCATCGACCATGGCCTGCGCCTCGGAAACGTTCAATGCCAGCGGCTTTTCGCAGAACACATGCTTGCCCGCTTCGGCGGCGCGCTTCGCCTGCGCGAGGTGGGCGTGTACCGGGCTCGCAATGTAGATGACATCACAATCGCTCGCGAACAGTTCCTGCTCGGTGACGCAGGCCCGCGCGCCGAACTGCGCCGCGACGGCGCGAATCGTCTCGGGGTTGTGCCCCCCGACGGCGCATAATTCGGCGTTCGCCGCGGGCACAATCCCTTCGGGAATCGTGCGCCGCCTCGCGATCCCGCCGGAACCCAGTACTCCCCATTTTGTTTTCATAGCTGACGTCCGCTTCTTTTACTGTCCGCCAAAGAGAATCTATTCCCGCCCGCCCACCGAACCCACATATTTTTTTACTCTAAAGCTAACCAATCATTGGACTGGTCTTTCGCGCCCGGGCTACTCCAGAAATGCCTTTAGCGATTGCCCAATTACGCTATAAGTCGCATAAGTCCCATAGGACTTATAGGTCCTATAGGTCCCATAGGTCCCATAGGTCGCACTTCTCCCATAAACCTCTGCAACGCGCCATTTCCAAAGCACCGTTTCAAACCACCGCGATTTCAAAACTACTTCGCATGCGCCGCGATGACTTTCTTGATTCCCTTGGCGATGCCGCGCATGTGGCTCTCCTCATAAGTCGGGAAGATGAACGTGATAAACGTGTGCGACTGGTGCCACACGGCATTGGGCACTTCTACGTTCGAATAATCGACCGCGCCGCCGCGCGCGTATTCCTTGCTCTCGAAGGGAAACTTCGAGTACCCGAATCCGTGGTGCTCTCGGAACGCGCGCTCCGTGTGGCACTGCGGCCAAAACACCTTCCAGCACGGCGCGCCTTCCGCGCCCAGCGCTTCGAGGAACTGTTCGGTCGTACACGTCATGTTCTCGATGTCCAGCGTGATCGGAAACACGTACCACCCGTTGCGCCGTTCCGGCGTGTCTACGGGCAAGTGCAGTAGCTGCGGAATGCCGTGCAACTCTTCCATGAGGATCCCCGCGTTGCGCCGGCGACGCGGCATGTTCCACGAATCGAGCCGATCGAGTTCCGCCAACCCGATTGCCGACTGCATCTCCGTCATGCGGTAGTTCCATCCGAGCATGTCGTGGATATACGAGAGTTTTTGCTCCATCTCGAGAAGCCGCAGACGGTCCCGCACGTTGTACCCGTGATCGCGAAAGCTCCGGCACCGCCACGCGAGTTCCTCGTTGTCCGTCGTTATCATGCCGCCTTCGCCGCCGGTCGTAAACGTCTTGTTTTGACAAAAGCTGCACGCGCCGATGTCGCCGATAGCTCCCGTCTTCTTGCCCTTGTATTCGCCGCCGTACGCTTCCGCGTTGTCCTCGACCACAAACAGATTGTGCTTTTTTGCCAGCGCAAGGATCGGGTCCATGTCCGCCACGTTACCGTACAGGTGCACGACCATGATCGCCTTCGTGCGCTCGTTGATGAGCTTCTCCGCGGATGCGACGCTGATGCAATGGTCGTCCCGGTTCACGTCCGCGAACCGCGGAATGGCCCCCGCCTGCAAGATCGAAAACGAACTCGCAATAAACGTGTAACTCGGGACGATGACCTCGTCGCCCGGTCCGATGCCGAGCGCGGCGAGCGCCGTGTGCAACGCGCTCGTGCCGTTCGTCGTGCTGATGGCAAACTTCGAGCCTTGCCATTTCGCGAAACGCTCCTCGAACTCCATGCCCTTGTGGCCGGTCCAGTAGTTCACCTTTCCGCTGCGCAGCACGTTTTCCACGGCTTTGATCGCGTTCTCGTCCAAACACGGCCACGGCGGCAACGGCCCTTCAACCGATTTCGGTCCGCCGTCTATCGCAAGTTTCTCGGACATGATAAGCTTCTCCCCGCTGGCCCAAGGCGCTACTGCAACCCCGCCCCGCGTCTGCTCACCTCATTCGTGCTCGTGCTCGTGCTCGTAATCGTAATCGATTGCTCGGCTTTTCGACGGTCTCGACACTTCTCCCAATCGCAACGTTACCGGCGACGTTGCCGTGCGCACTACACCAACCCAACCAGCTCCATATCGCGCCGCAACGCGTCCAGATTCTCCGCCGGAAACGGCGGCGTCGGCCTGCGCGGCGGACCAACATCGTATCCGCGCAACGTCATCATCGCCTTCTCCGTCCCCCGGTTCGCGCCGTGTTTCATCAGCACATCAATGACGCGGTTTACCGCGCCCTGCCATTTCATCGCCTCGGCGAGATTCCCCTGCTGATATGCCCGGTGCAGCGCGACAACGTTTTCCATCTGATAGTTGTATGTCGACCCGATTCCCCCGCGCGCGCCGGTCATCAGTCCCTGCACCAGTTGTTGATCGCAGCCATAGAGCGTCTCGAGTTTCCGTTTCGGCCTGTCCAACACGCCCCACAACAGGTATAGATCGGGCGAAGTGAATTTCAGGCCAACCAGACCGGGCACACGATCGGCCATTTCCGCGATCTGATCGACCGTCACGTCCACGTGCGAGATTACCGGAATGTGGTAGTAATACGTTGGCAGTTCCGACGCCTCCGCAATAGCGCGGATATGCTCGATTATCGCCGGCCACGGCTGCTTGAATACTAGCGGCGGCATACTCGCGACAGCGTGCGCGCCCGCGTCGCGCGCCTCGCGCGCGAGCAACGCGGCTTCTTGCGTTGACATGGCGCCCACGTGCGCGATGACCGCCGCTTGCCCCGCCGATTCGCTCGAAACAAGCGACACCACGCGCCGGCGTTCGTCCGGCGACATGTAGACGCCTTCGCCCGCGCTGCCGCAAACGAAGAACCCAGTGGCGCCCGCGTCAATCTGGTACCGCACGAGTCGCCGCAACATCGCTTCGTCAATTCTTCCGCTCGAATCGAACGGCGTCAACAACGCTGGAATGATACCTTCAATAACCAAAAGTCCCCCTATGGTTTGGTTCAAACCGCAGTGCAATCAGGATGGCGCATTGCCCTCGCGAAATGCGAACGAGTACAACTCGGCGCTTCGCATGTTGAAGCGTATCGAAACGGGCGTCCCCGCCAACGGCGACACGTTTATCGCGGCGTTCCATCGCACAACGTGGCGGAGACTGTCCCCGTGAATGGATTCGGACGCGTGATAACCTTCCAGCGGTTTCCCCGCTGCGTCGGCGAGTTGTACCACAATCGATCCGCCTTCCTTCACCGCGGCATTCAGTTCCAGCCGATCGCCGGTGAAGACTACGGGGATGGTCGTCAACGCCCCGCCTTCGGGCGGGGCGTCCGCGCTTACAAAGCGGTCCAACGGCCAAATCGCGAGGCCAATAGAGCCGGTTTGCTCGGTATGCCGCCCGGTGTTCTCCGCGCGGTACAGGCACGGCGTTCCGTGCGTGTACGTCGATCCGCCGTAATACAGCCATATTTCGTCGCCGACGCGCAGGGCCCGCGACTGCGTAACGAAGAATCCCCGGTCCCACTCGTCGAGTTTGCCGCGTGGCACGCACGGCGTCCGGAAGGGCCGTTCCCAGTTGCGCAGGTCGCGCGAGACCGCAAGCTGCAACTCGCCCGGCCCCTCCTGGTTGCCGTAGCGCGCGTTGTTGTTGATCGTTAGCATCCACAAAAACGCGATCGTGCACGATTCCGCCGGGTACGCGCCGACGCCGTAGAACTCGGTGCGCATTAGCGCCGGATCGTCCGGCACATCCAGTATCGGGCGGACCTCCTCGAGCCGCGCAAGCGACGACGCATCGTCACGCAGATCGGGTGTAATCACGAGCTCGGGCTCGGTCCACGTCTCGAAGTCGGCGCTTGTGATCAGCCAAAACACACGGCGGTCATGTCCGCGTACGCTGTAGCCGATCTTCGGAAACGCCACATAGAGCTTGCGTTGCTCGTCGTAGTACCCGGTAATCACGTCACCGCTGCGGCACAAAGGCTCCCTGCTGAGTGGCGACCAATTCAAGCCGTCCGGCGAAGTCCACGTGTGGTACGCGTGCCGCTTCTGGTCCCACCCAATCATCTTGTAGCGTCGTGCGGGATTCGGATCGTTCTTGTCCTTGATCACGCTCGGCAAAATGATGTCACCGGCGATTACGTTGTGCTTTTCGTACTTCGGCGTTTGCACGGTGCCGACGGGGGGCTTGTCCCAATGCACACCGTCGACACTCGTCGCGTAGTACACCGCGTAATGGGGAAAGGCCTCGTTTTCCTCTCCGAGGTACCACATCTTGAAGATGCCTTCGTCCTCGTCGCGAATCACGTTGCCGTAAATCTCCAACCGCCACCCTTCCCAGGGCCGGTCCGCCTTCACGATTGGATTGGCGGGGTGCTTTCGTGCGGGATGCAACGTAAACGCCACATTGTCCGTGTCCCGCACGAGCACGCGGTCAACAAACAACTGCGCCTTATCTTCGACCGGAAATGGCGACGCGGAACGATAGTCCTCTGCCGCAGCGCACATCAGCCCGAATAGCGCAATAACACCTGCGAGCCGTCTTCGCATATTTCCGTTACCCCTTGGTCGTTGACCTGCACCGAAACCCTGAGCGATTGTACCGAACGCAAAGCCGATGCCGAAATGCGCCGGTTCGCCTTTGATTACAGGGTGTCCGTGGGAGTACAAGACGAACAGGCAGGGTTAATCCTTCGGCAACGTTTTGTCCGCACCACGGTCGCGAAATGCGAATCGCAAAGATGGCTTTCCCTATCGACCCCACATTTGGCGGTACCTGGCCATACGAACCGCAGTGGTTTCACACCGCGGACGGCCGGATGCACTACGTCGACGCGGGTCCCCGCGACGGACCGCCGGTGATCCTTGTGCACGGCAACCCGGCGTGGGGATACCTGTGGCGCAACTTCATCCCACCGCTCGCCGGCGCGGGGTATCGCGTCATCGTTCCCGACCACCTGGGCTTCGGGCGCTCCGATAAACCGGACGACGCCTCGGTCTATCGAATCCCGCGCCACGCCGCGCGATTCGATGAGCTCCTCGAATCATTTGACCTGAGGGACGCCACTATCGTGCCGCAGGATTGGGGTGGCCCCATCGGTCTTGCCTGGGCGGCCCGGCACCCCGAGCGTGTACGAGCGCTCGCAATCCTGAATACCGCCGCCCACCGGCCCCCGAGAAAAGTGGCGATGCCCGTCGCGCTGCGCCTGATTCGCCTGCCCGTGGTCGGCGAAATTCTTGTCAAAGGGTTACACGCGTTCGTCCGCGGTTTCTTGTTCCGAGGCGGCGTGGTCCACCCCGAACGCCTCGGTCCCAACGAGCGCGCGGCGTACCTGGCGCCGCACCCAACGTGGTCCTCTCGAACGGGAATACTCGTGTTCCCCCGGCAAATCCCCGCCGGGCCGGAGGGCGATGTCAGCGACTTTGTCGCGTCCGTACACGACGGGCTGATGGGCCTGCGGCAGAGGCCCATCTTCATCGCATGGGGCATGAAAGACTTTGCGTTCGTGCCCTCGTATCTTGACGAATTGTGGCTTGCCGATTTTCCGCACGCCGAAGTGCTTCGGCTGCCCGACGCCGGACACTTCGTGCAAGAGGACGCGCACGAAACGGTTGTGCCCGCGCTACTGAATTTTCTTGGCCGTGCCTATGGCTCGTCGTGACATTCCGCCGCCGGCCCGCAGCCCTGAACATGCGCCCCGTGACGTCGATGAAACGTCATTTCGCGCTCGCACTGCTCATGAGATACTTGCTCACGGCCCTCGTCGTCTACGTCCTTTTACTCCGCCAATTTCGCCTGTGGATAGCCAAGCTACGCAGGAGTCCGGGCGAGCGTTCCCGTTGTGAGTATGCGCGCGCGCAGACCGCCGCGTTCGCGCATGGCTACTTCGGCCCCAGGGCAAAAGGCGCGGTCCATCCAGTAGCACGGCTTGCACTCGTCGGTACCTTCAAACTGGATGCCTTGTATCTCGAACCGTTTTCCGATGAGTTCGTTCAGGTTTATTCCCGCCGTGATGACATTCCGGCGCAGCGCCGCGGGGGTCCGGTCGTGTACGCCGAGCGAGTCGCACACGACGCGGTAAACGTTCCAGTCGAAGAACGTAACTTGACCCTTATAATTGTCTTCGTATCCGAAGTACCGGTCTCCCTCGAGCCCTTTGCCCGCGACACAGCGAACCGATTCGACCTCGATCGCCTCGTGCGTGCTTGGTTCACGCCCGTGGTGGCCGCGAAAATTGTGGCCCGGCGAAATGTAGATATTCAGCACCGCCGCATCGAGTATGCGAACCGCCGATTGAGCTGCGCGGCAGTCGTTCGTGGAATTCAACATTTCACCTCCGCATTCTTCCGGGCGTAGTACCACCAATTCAGGAAAAGGCACGTGACGTAATAGACGGCAAATCCATACATGGCGTACTCGGGGGTCCCCGCCTTGATCTGCATGGCGAATACCGTCGGGATAAGAAACGCCCCGTACGCCGCGACCGCGGACGTCCACCCCAGCACCGGTCCAGCCTGTTCCTTGGGAAAGATGATCGCGATCATGCGGAAGGTCGAGCCGTTTCCGACGCCCGTAGTCGCGAACAGCAACACGAACAACAGAAGAAATGGAATGAAGTACCGCTCCGGGTGCGGGGACGCGTTCGCAAGTTTGATGATCCATCCGCACGCAACGGCCGCGGCCACCATGATGACCGTGTCCCATTGCGTGACACGCGCGCCGCCAAGCTTGTCGGATAGCCAGCCGCCCACGGGCCGGATTGCCGCGCCCATGGCCGCGCCGAGAAACGCATACTTCAGTATGTCCGGCGCATTCGGGTTCACGATGGCGTCGGCGAGTTTCGCGCCGTGTTCGTCGACGTGGATGTAACCGAAGACGTCTTTGAGCAGCTTCGGAAACGCGCTGGAATATCCGATGAAGCTTCCGAAGGTCATGACGTAGAGGTACGTCATGATCCAGTTGTGTTTGTTGCCGAAGATCGCAAACTGCTTCTGCAGGTTTTCGCGGGTCGGCTTCGGGGTCGCGAACCGCATGAGTGTCATCGTGACCGCAATCGCAACAATGACGTTTAGCAGGGTCGCGAGAAGTTCCATCGAACCGGAAAGGCCCCACGTCTTGCTGCGCAGCAACAGCCAGACAGAAACCGCCACGCCGCCGTATCCGAGCAGTTCGAGCCAAAGGTACTTGCCCACCGCGACCAACGCGGGTCCCTGGTAATGCTGCGGCAGATTGTTCATCGCCATGAATGCAAGCAACCCAAAGAACGCAAGGATCGGAGCCCAAATGAACCCTGCGTTATGCAGCCATACCGGCGACCCTTTCAGCGGATAGGACGTGCCGCCGAAAATTCCGAATGTGATGATCCACGGCGTGACGAGTTGAAAGACCGAAACCCCGAGGTTTCCGAGCCCCGCATTGAGTCCAAGCGACAATCCCTGCATGCGTTTCGGGAAAAAGAAATTTATGTTGGACATCGAGGACGCGAACGCGCCGCCGCCCACGCCGCACATCGCCGCGAGCAACACGTACGTGAAGAACGGTGTGGACGGGTCCTTCAGTGCAGAGCCTGTGCCGAGCGCGGGAAGTATCAGCAACAGCGTCGTCATGAACTTCACGTTGCGCCCGCCGCAGATCGCAATCATGAACGAGTTCGGAATCCGCAGCGTGGCGCCGGACAGCCCCGCGACCGCCGGCAACGTGTAGAGTAGCGCCTGATACGACGGGCCTGTCAGGGGGTTCCCGTCCGGCCCCGTGAAGCTGTAGAGCGTGGCGTCGCCGTCGTGCAGGCCCTGCATGACGTTGATAATGACGCTCCAGTAAATCCACACGCCAAATGCCATGAGCAAGTTCGGAATGGATATCCACAAGTTTCGGAACGCGATCCGTTTTCCGGTGCTTTCCCAGAACGCGTTATCTTCCGGTTCCCACTTTTCGATAACCTTCATCTCGATCTCCTTCGGCGCGGCGCGCGGCTACGCGGGCTGCGCTTCCTGCGCGACGTGTTCGATCCGCTGTGCATGGGCAGCGGCTTCCTTGTTCATCATTTGCTG
The DNA here is from genome assembly GCA_013359265.1 of Candidatus Hydrogenedentota bacterium. NCBI lineage: Bacteria > Pseudomonadati > Candidatus Hydrogenedentota > Candidatus Hydrogenedentota bacterium. Next base: position 70,013 of record JABWCD010000008.1, on the reverse strand, counting down.
GACCACGTAGTGCATCCACCACAGGCACACGGCCGAAAGCGCCGCGAAGAAAAACCAGCACGTAATCCACAGCCCGGTCCATTCGAGCATGTAACCGAATACGATTGGGCAGAAGAACCCGCCAAGTCCGCCGAGCACGCCAACAATGCCGCCCGTAACCCCGACTTCCTTCGGAAAATAGTCTGGGATGTGTTTGTAGACGGCCGCCTTGCCGATTCCCATCATGATGCCCACGATGAATACGAGGCCGGTGAACACCCAGACGTTGGCCTGAAAATAAATGTGCGTCATGCCGCTTGCGAGAAGTTGCTTCTTCTTGACCGCGTCGCCGGCGCTGACGATCGGCTCCTGCCAAGTGCTGAGCGTGGGCAGGACCAGCATATTGCCGTCCTTCTCGATCTCGCCGGCCTTGGCGGCGACCTTGTACGTTACGTCGTCGACGACGATTGCGGTCGGGGAAACACTGACGACAGACCCGCCGCGCTTTGCGATGATGCCGCGGCCCGGCGAATGGATGTCCATCCGCGGGACGATCAGCAGCGCACAGCAGACAAGGCAACTGCTGAGCACCCAGTACATCACGCGGCGCGCGCCGAACATGTCGGACATGTAGCCGCCGAGCGCGCGAATCACGCCGGACGGCAGGCTGAATATCGACGCGAGTAAACCTGCCGTCGCCAGCGGCATCATGTACACGCTCACGTAGTAGGGAATCAGCCACTGCGCAAGCGCCACGAACCCGCCGAAAACAAGGAAGTAGTAAAGGCCAAAGCGCCATACGCGGAGATGGCGCAGCGGCGCCAGGCGCTGCGCAAAGGTGGTGATGTGCGAGTCGTCCACCTTTTTTGCCGATGCAAACAGTGCGAAGAGAATGGTCATCGCGATGAGAGCGCCTGCATAGATCTTCGGCATCTGCCGCCAAGCCTCAACGCGTTCGCCGCCATTCGTAAGCCAGTTCAGAAGCGCCGGCCCGCCCATACTCGTCAGCGCCGCGCCCGCGTTGCCCGCGCCGAAAATTCCCAACGCGGTGCCCTGGTGTTCGCGGCGGAACCAAATCGAGGTGTACGCGATTCCCACCGCGAACGACGTTCCCGCAAGGCCGAACCCCAGGCTCGCCCAGAAAAAGTGCGCGTACGTCGTGGCGTAGCTGAGCAGGTACATGGGTACCGCCGAGAAAAGCATCACCGCCGCATATACCCACTTGCCGCCGTACTTGTCCGTGAGGATGCCGACGGGCAACCGGATTAAGGAGCCGCTAAGCACGGGAATGCCCATAAGCCAGCCGATTTGTGAGTCGGTGAAATGGAACACTTGGTTCTCGACGAGAAACGTGACGAGTACGCCGTTGAGCATCCAACACGCGAAGCACACGGTGAAAGCGATGGTATTCAGAACAAGGACGACGTAGGCCTTGCCCGGTTCGTGGGCGTGCATTTCATTCCTCCCCCATTTGTAAGAACGGCTCCCCCGCGCCCCCCCGGGCGCCAAAGACCGTTGCGGCTATTCCAGTGTCCGCGCTTCTCTACGCGCCCGCATTGCCTGGTCGAACCCGTGTAACAGCGCGTTCAAACCGTAGATGCCGAGTGCCGTCGCGATGACCATCATGATCACATTGAACGCGTTCTCGCGCAGGTTGTGGATGAACAGTTGCGACGGCGGACCGCTGCCCTCGTCCAATGGATCAGTACCCGCCAGGAACTCGGCGCTGTCGCTGATGCCGTCATGGTCCAGATCGGTTTCCGGCCCCAGAGCCGCGGGCAACTCCTCGGGATGCAGCCGAATCTGCAAAAACTTGGTCTTGCCCACCTTCTTGATGATCGAGTTGCCGAACGCGTTCAGAATCGGACTCTCCACATTTTGTCCGGGTTCGAATGCCGCACGCGCACGCCCGAGGCGATCAAGTTCTTCCTGTGTCAAACTTCCGATTTGTCCGGGCTTCAATCCCTCGGGGCCATCGGGGTGCGAGTGACACATCGCGCAGTTCACCGTGCGCCCGGATGTCTTTTGAACGTACTGCTGAAATTCCGGATAACCCCACGCAAACGGCGCAGTCGCGCACGCGAATGCAATCCCGATGACCGTGTACCTGTCCATCAGTGGCCCCCTTTGAAGAAGGTGTAGATCGCGTCGCCGAACAACGTAGTGACGATGAGGTAAGCCGACGCCGCGATCGCGATCATGCCCAGCGTCCGGCGGCTCGACCGCCGGAAAATCCACGGCGCGGCGAACAGCCCCGCAATGCCAAGCGTCATGGCGAGCATCACCACCCAGAACGGCAACAACTCGAGCGGATAGTAGAGAAAAAAGAAATACCATTCCGGCTTGATTCCGTCGGGGGTCGACCCCAGCGGATCGAAGGGCTGGAACAACGGGAACGAAAACATCGACTCGAACGGCAAACACAGCGCGACCGTGATTACCGCGAGGAACACGAGGCCCCACAACGTGAAGTCCTTCAGCACGAAGAACGGGAAGAAGCGCTCCGTCTTACCCGTGGGCCGATCGACCCCCTGGCTCATGCCGTGTAGTTGCACGAGAAGGACGTGCGCGCCGAGCGTGGCGAACACCATCAGCGGAAGGATAACAACGTGCAGGGCGTAGAACCGGCTGAGCGTCGCCTGGCCAACGGCCGGCTCGCCCTGAATAAGTTCCTTCATGTTGCGCGGGATTTCACTCAGCGCACCCGGCATGTACTGCCCGGCTTCTTCGATTGACTGAAGTCCAACCTTCGTCGCGTTCACCGCGATTTGGTGCCACGGCAACAGATACCCCGTGAAGCCAAATCCAAACGTGATCATGAGCAGCACGACGCCCGTGATCCACGTGATCTCGCGGGGCTTGACGAATGCCTTCATCGCGAACGTCGTCAACAGGTGCACGAACAGGCAGAAAATCATGCACGATGACGCCCACGCATGAAGGTTTCGAATAAGCGCGCCGCCGCTCACGTGCTTCGTGATGAACTCGACGGATGCGTGCGCATCGCTCACGGTCGGCTGGTAGTAGAACAGCAGCATCACGCCGGTGCCGAGCTGAATCAAAAAGAAGAACAGCGCCAACCCGCCGAAGTAATACGCCCAACTCATCCGGTGCTGCGGTACTTCCTTTTTTCCCACCATCTCGTCGAAGCTAATATGGTGCACGGGAAATCGCTCCCGGATAAACGCACCGGCCGCGTTCATACGCTCGGAACTCATCACGCAATCTCCTCATACCGCTTCGCGATGTACACCTTGAGCGCGTCCAATTGGCCTGCGGGGACCTCGCCCTCGGTCTTGCCTTCAGGACCCTGACTCATCAGGACCTTTCCGGCGTCGTCCATCAGCGCCCACCCCAGGAGCGGAAGCGGCTTCGTCGCCGGCGAACCCGCCTGCGGCGCGCCCGTCTTCAAATCGAAGTACGACATGTGGCACGGGCACAGCACCCGGCCATTGCTATCAACCGTGCTTGCGACCGTGCAACCGAGATGTGTGCACTTTGCGCTAATGAGCAACGGCATTCCCGATACGTCGCGATACGCAAGCGCCGGGCGCATCTGATAGTCGATGAAGTATTTGCCATCTTTCGGCGAAAGGTCTTTCAGGTTGGCCACGAAAATGTACTCGTTGCGCATGCGTTCGAGTTCGAGTTCGCGCTCCTCCGCCGTCATCTCGAGCCGTTGCAGACGTTTCTTCAGCAGCGCGGCTTGCTCGTCGGGCGTCATGTTCGGACCGCTGAAGAACCGAACGAGCTTATCCATCACGCCAAGAGTGAGCAGCCCGCCCGCGGAACCAAGGCCAACCGCCCCCCGAAGAAACAGGCGCCGAGATTCTTGCGCCGTTCGCACCACCGGCGCCAGGTGTTGAATACGGCGCGCATTGGTCCAGATGACTTGTTGCGGCAGCCGCCACAAGTACTGAATGGGAATCGAAAACATGTGCACGAGCCGCGAGTACGGAAACAGCAGCACGATGAACCACGCCACGGCAATGTGCAGTTTCACCGTCGGTGGAAGCGGCTCGACATAGCTGAGGTCCGGACGAAACGTCAGAAGGCTCCAAAGGTATGGCGTTGTTGTTTGCACCGACCACATCGATCCCCAACGGTGCCCGGCGGCGGTCTGAATGCCAATGAGCACCTGCGCAATGAATAGTGCGAGGACAATGAGATCGACCGGCGTTGTAACAGATTGGACGTGGCGCGATATCAACCGTCGCACCAGCAGCACGACGAGTCCGACGAGCGCCATAAACGCCGCAACAACGCCAATGATCTCGACGGCGATCACGAAACCAAAGTGCGCGGTGAAGCTTTGCCACAAGCCCGGAAGCAGGAACGGAATGAGATGCCCGATCAGTACGATCAGGATTCCCGCGTGCCACGGCAGCGATCCCCATAGCAGCTTTTTACTTTCCAGAAACTGCGACGACAACGCGCTGTAACTGAACCGATCGGAGCGGTACCGGTAGATCGACCCCGCCACGAGTGAGAACAGGGCGATGTAGGGCAACCCGATGAAGAAGAAGTTAGTAACCATCCGTATCGCCTCCCGTCGTCAACAGGGCCTGCGCGGCACGCATGGCATGGCGCCACGGACTGCCGGCCGTGTCGAGCGCGGTGAACATCTTGTCCATCGCCGCCTTCAACACCAGCCCCGCCAGATCGGCCCACTCTTCGTCGTCAAACTGCGGCGCGCTCCGAAACAACAGCGCGATGTGGTCCGGGAGTTCTGTGCCGCGGTCGAACCCCGCGCGTTCGTATGTAGCGTTCAGGCCGGTCATCAACTCCGCGCGCTTAAAACTCTCCGCGCCGAAGATATGCACGCTCACGTACGGCACGCACACCGGCGAAAGGTCGAACGAACGCGTGTACAGCTCCTGCGCGTGTTCGGTCGAAAGCCCCGACAGGTCGCGCCAGAAATCCGCGAGCGCGTCGGCGGCGTCGCTTGAAAACGTCCTCACCGCGTCGAGAGCTTCGTCATAACGGTCCTGGAATTCGTCGTCGGGATACTCGAACAGCGGGCCAATGGTGGCAAGTGCCGCAGTCGTGGTTGCAGTAGCATTCATGGTCAGGCCCCCCGCCGCGGCGGTTGCGTGGCGCCGAACCCGCAGGCGCCCTTGCAGAATTCCGGCGAGCATCCGTTGTTCCCCATGCCCTCGATGGCTTCCTCGCGCTGGATGGGCGGCATTACGTAGCGGTTCTCCATATTGCCCAGCGCGGTCATGCGGTAGATGGCTTCCGCCGTTTCCGGCGTGACGTGCGCCTCGCGCAGCACGCGCTTCACTTTTTCCGGGTCCACGTCGTCGACTTCCTGCGCGCGTTTGAAGTAACGCACTGCCATCTGTTTCTTCATGACCAGTCGAACGATTTCCTCGTTGCCCGCGGCAAACAACGCGGCCAGGTACCGCATTGGCAGGCGCGCCTTATCGAGATGAGAAAAGAACTCATCGGCGTCGTGTTCGTAGATGCCGTCGCCCATGCGCCCGGAGATCGGTAACAGGGGCGGCACGTAGTAGAGCATCGGCATGGTGCGGAACTCGGGGTGCAGCGGCAACGCGAGTTCCCATTCCTTTACGTACTTGTACACTGGCGAGCGCCGCGCCACCGCGACGAAAATGTCGCTGACGCCCGACTCCGCCGCGCCGCGAACGACTTCGGGATCGTTCGGATCGAGGATTACGCTTCGTTGCGCCTCGACGAGCGAATGCTCCGGCGCCTTCATCGCTTCTTCGATGCGGTCGGCGTCATACAGCAGCACGCCCATATACCGGATGCGGCCCACGCATGCATGGAAACATGCGGGTGGCTGGCCGGTCTCGACGCGCGGGTAGCACAGGATGCACTTTTCCGATTTGCCGGTCTGCCAGTTGTAGTACATCTTTTTGTAGGGGCAGGCCGACACACACGCTCGCCAGCCGCGGCATTTGTCCTGATTGACCAGCACGATGCCGTCTTCGCCGCGTTTGTAGAGCGCGCCGGAAGGGCAGGACGCCACGCAGCTTGGATTCGCGCAGTGGTTGCAGATGCGCGGCAGGTACATCATCGAGATGTTCTCGATCTCGAACAGCATGCGCCGCTCATCTTCCGTGAGGTGGCGCAGGTTCGGATCGTTTTCGGCGTAGACCGGCGAGCCGCTGAGGTCGTCGTCCCAGTTCGGTCCGGCTTCGATGTCGATGACCTCGCCGGTGATCTGCGAAACGGGGACGGCCGTCGGTTGGTCGTCGCCCGCCTCGGCGTCGAAGAGGTCCTGGTACTTGTATGTCCAGGGCTCGTAGTAGTCGTCGAGACCCGGCTGGTTGGGATTGTAGAACAGTTTCAGAAAACTGCTGACCTTGTTCTGGCACCGTAGTTTCAGTTCGCGGTTTGCAGTGAGTTCCCAACCGCCCTTGTAGTTGAGCTGGTCCTCCCACAGCGTGGGGTAGCCGGTGCCCGGTTTCGTCTCGACATTGTTCCACCACATGTATTCGGCGCCGGGCCGGTCGGTCCAGACGTTCTTACATGCGACGCTGCATGTGTGACACCCGATGCATTTATCGAGGTGGAACACCATCGCAACGTGTGCGCGTACGTCCATGAAAAACGGGCTCCTTTCCTACCACTCGGGCTTTGCGATGCGGCGGACGACCACGTAGGTGTCCCGGTTGACGCCGGTGGGTCCCCAGTAGTTGAACGCATAGGTGAATTGTCCGTAGCCGCCGATCATGAACAGCGGTTTCAGGCGCGCGCGGGTCAGGCTGTTGTGCGCGCCCGCGCGTTTATTGCCGCGGCCTGGCGCCTTCGGCACGCCGACGGTGCGCTCGGTCGCGTGGTAAATGAAACAGATGCCGCGCGGGATGCGCGCGCTGACGCACGCGCGCGTTACGACGACTCCGTGGTCGTTCGTAATTTCGACCCAGTCGTTGTCCTGAATGCCGAGCAGGCCGGCGTCGTCATCGTTCATCCAGAACGGCTCGATGCCGCGCGAAAGCGTTTCCATGCGCAACGTGTCGCCGTAGGTGGAGTGGATGTGCCACTTCCCGTGGGGGGTGAGGTAATTGAGGACGAGCGATCCGTGATCGGACTTCGTGTGTTCGAGGTCGCGCGTGGTGTGACGGTCGGCGCGTGGCTTGAACGTCGGCAAGTGCTCGCCGAACGCGCGGTACGCCTCGTGGTCGAGGTAGAAATGCTGCCGCCCGCTCAGCGTGCGCCATGGCACGAGCCCTTCGATGTTTTGTGTGTACGCTGCGTACGTGCGGCCGTCGTTCACATCGCCGCTCCAATACGGCGTCGTCAGGAACCGGCGCGGTTCGGTGCAGATGTCTTTGAACGACATGCGCACGGCGCGCGTGTGCTCGGCAGCGTGCGTGTGGTCGATGCCGGTCTTCACCGCCTCGGCGGCGTAGGCGCGATACGCGCATTCGCCGTTCGTCTCTGCCGCGAACGCGAGAATGGCGTCGCACACGCTGCGGTCCTCGAACAAGGACGGATAGCTCTTTCCGCCCCATTCCTCGACGGGATGCGTGAGCATGTATTCGTCGTAGAGGTCGGCGACGCTGTAGATCGTCCCGTGCATGCCAATTCCCTTGTCGCGGAAATTCGGGCCGAGGCTGATGAACTTCTGATAGACCTTTGTGTAATCGCGCTCGACAATCGCGAGGTTCGGCATGGTCTTTCCCGGAATGGGTTCGCACTCGCCCTTCGCCCAGTCCTTGATTGACGGCTGCGCGACCTCGGCGGGTGTGTCGTGCGCAAGCGGCGTGGCCACGAGATCCTTAACCGGTTTCGGCAGATATCGTTTCGCCAGTTCTGTTGTGTGGTGCGCGATCTCGCGGAAAATCTGCCAGTCGCTCTTGGACTCCCAGCACGGCGGGACGGCTGCCTGCAGGGGATGAATGAACGAGTGCATGTCCGTCGAGTTGAGGTCGTCCTTTTCGTAATACGTGGCGGTCGGCAGCACGATGTCGGAGTACAGCGCCGACGTGTCCATGCGGAAGTTCAGATCGACGACGAGGTCCATCTTCCCGAGCTCGAGTTTGTCGTGCCAGGTGACTTCCTTCACGTGTTCCTCGGCGACTTCCGTCGCGATGCTGTTGTGGTGCGTGCCCAGATAGTGCTTCAGGAAATACTCGTGCCCTTTTGCGGAGGCTTGCAGCGCATTTCCGCGCCAGATGTACCACACGCGCGGCCAGCACTCGGGCGCGTCGGGGTCTTCTGACGCGAATTTGAGCGAGCGGTCTTTCAAGCGCTGCACAACATGCTTGACGATCTCCTCGTTCGTCTTTGCACCCGCGGCCTCGGCGTCTCGAACGACGTCGAAGTTGCTGCGCGTGAACTGCGGGAAAAACGGCAGCCAGCCGCAACGGACGGCGAGCGCCTGCTTGTCGATCGTGTGGCCCGACGCCATGCGGTGTTTTTCGTCGCCGACGACGCAGATTTCGTTGAACGGCATGTCGTAGCGCCACTGATCGGAGTGGACGTAGTGGAACGACGGAGAATTCTGGTGGCGCGGCGGACCGGCCCAGTCCGCGCCGAATGCAATGGGCGCCCATGATGCCTGCGGCGCGAGTTTCTCCTGGCCCACGTAGTGGTTCCAGCCGCCTCCGTTGCGGCCGACGCAGCCCGTGAGCATCAGCGTGGTGATGCAGGCGCGGTAGATCAGGTTGTTATGGTACCAGTGGTTGACGCCCGCGCCGATGATGATCATGCACTTGCCCTGCGTGCGCTCGGCGGTTTTCGCCCATTGCCGCGCGAAGTTCGTCACGACCGACGCCTTGATCCCCGTGAACTGCTCCTGCCAAGCGGGTGTGTAGGGTTGCGCGTCGTCTTCATAACTCGTGGGCCATTCGCCGGGCTGGCCATTGCTCACGCCATGCTGCGCGAGCATCAAGTCGAACGCCGTCGTCACCCACACCGGGCCATTTACGGTGTCGATTTTCCGCGCGGGCACGCTACGGCGGACGGGCTTGTCATTTGTCGATTGCGAGAAATCCCAGAACTCGACGGTTACGCTTTCGCCGCGGCCTTTGAGCGAGAGCAGTGGATTGATTTGCGCGCCGGTCTTGTCATCTTCAAGCTTGAGGTTCCAGTGCCCTTTCTCTTTCTGCCACCGGTGGCCGACGGTGCCTTTCGGCATTTTGAGTTCGTCCGTGTCCTCGTCGACCACAAACATCTTCCATTTGGCGAGGTCTTCGTCTTTGGTCGCGGCCATCTGCGACGCGCGGAGGTATGCGCCGGCTTTGTACGCTCCGTTTCCTGCGTCTTGGAGTTGCACGACAAACGGCGCGTCGGTGTATTTCTTGAGATAGTCCGTGAAATAGTCGACTCTACGTTCGACGAAGCATTCCTTGAGGATGACGTGGTTGACCGCCATCCAGAACGCGCCGTCCTGGCCTTGATGAATTGGAATCCATTCATCGGCGACCTTCGAGGTCTGGCTGAAGTCGGGCGAGAACACGACCACCTTTGCGCCATTGTGCCGTGCTTCGACGAGGAAGTGCGCGTCGGGCGTGCGCGTCATGAGCACGTTCGAACCGACCGTGGCGATGAATTTCGAGTGGAACCAGTCCGCGCTCTCGGCGACGTCGGTCTGTTCGCCCCAGATTTCCGGAGAGGCGGGTGGCAGGTCGCAGTACCAGTCGTAAAACGACATAGACACGCCGCCCATCAATTGCAGGAACCGCGCGCCGGCCGCGTAGCTGATCATCGACATTGCGGGAATGGGAGAAAAGCCGATCAGGCGGTCGGAGCCGTGATTAATCACGGTATAGATATTCGCCGCCGAGATAATCTCTTTCGCATCCTGCCACGAGGCGCGGCGGAGTCCGCCTTTGCCGCGGGCGGTGTGGTATTTCTTGCGCGACGCCTGATCGGTGACGATCGACTTCCACGCCGCGACGGGATCATTTGGGTATTTGCGCTTTGCCGCGTACCAGAGATCCAGCAGCGCGCCGCGAATATACGGATACTTCACGCGCAGCGGGCTGTAGATATACCAGGAGTATGAGATGCCGCGCTGGCAGCCGCGCGGCTCGTACGGCGCGACGCTGCGATCGAATACGGGGTAATCGAGCGCCTGCATTTCCCACGTAACGATGCCCTGCTTCACGTAGATGTTCCAACTGCATCCGCCCGTGCAGTTGACGCCGTGCGTGCTGCGGACGATTTTGTCGAACGCCCACCGATTGCGGTAGAACTCTTCCCACGACCGCTGTTTCGGCGCGAACAAATCCTTAATCCAACTCATGAACGGCTTCTCCTCATGGCGTTGCGTACAAGCGTCTTTCGCACGCCACGGTTGCGCTTGCGGAAATGCTGGGTCAGGCCGATCACCGAGACCACCGCGCCCACGGTGCCGATGGCGTGCAACGGCGGGACCCGCGCGGGCTCGCCCACCTGTTTGCCCGCCGTCTCGAGATACTTGACGAGGTGGATCGTCTCCTGCTTTGTGATCGCCTTGTCCGCGTAGGCCGCCTTCATAAGGGGGAAAGTCACGCCTTCGATCGCACTGCCCAGCGGGACTTCGCCCATCTTCGCGAAACTGCCCGTGAGGTCGGACGCGAGATTTCCGCCACGCCCGCCCACCGCATGACACGACGCGCACGACAGGCCGCGGTTCGATAGCGGCATGCGTCCGAAGAAGATCGCCTCGCCCGCTTCCGCGTTGGCCGGCGCCAGCTTCGCCAGCTCCTTCAATGAAATCCGCTTCCGCTCGTCCGCGAGACGCCCGGCCGCATCCGGCGCTTGCAGCAGTTCAGTGAGCAGCGCTACGTCCTCCGGCTTCAACGGACCAACATTCTTCTCCATGCGCTGAATCGCGGGATCGACGTTTTGCCGCGGCCACGTCTGCACCGGACGCAAATCCGGGCCCGAAAGCTGGCCGCCGCCAATCGTGTGGCAGCCCGCGCATTTCAACATGTACATCTGCGCCGCCGGATCGGACTTCTCGGGTTCCGGAGGGGCGGAGGGTGGCTCTGGCGGCGGCGCTGCAGCGGCCGGCTCGGGCGCGATCGCCTGCGACGGTACCGCCGTTTGGTCCGGCGTCGGGGGGAGCGGGGCGCTTGTGGGCTCTTGTGCTGCCGCGACGAGGATGCACAGAATCCAGCCGGAAACCAAAACGCTCGCACGCATGCGGTTCACTTCCCCCTCCTCGCGGATCCCCCGATCCGGCCGGTTAAAGTGGACTGTGAAGTCCAATTTATTCTGGATATTAATATCCACATTTTCCCGGGCATTGTCAACCCCCTGCCTGTATCCTCGGTACGCATGGCCCTCTCCTACACCGAATCGAGGTGGGTTCGGCGTTTCCTGCGGCGCGTGCTGTCCGCCAGCTCCCGCAGCGTGCGCCGTCCCAGTTGGGCCGTCAACCGCTGCTTCGCGCGCGCCCAGGTGTCGTGAAGCGGGCACGGGTGCTTCGACCCGCACGCAGGAAACCCCAGCACGCAATGGTCGAATGTGGTGTCCCCTTCGACGGCTTCGATTACATCCAATAATGTGATCTCGCTCGCAGGGCGCGTCAACACGTACCCCCCGTGGGGCCCGCGCACCGCCCGCAGGAAGCCCCCTTGCACCAGCGCCTGCAAGACTTTCCGCGTAAACGATTCCGGAATGTCCGTCTTCTCGCATACGTCCTTCGCGCGAAAACGCCCGTCTTCGCTTTGTGACGCGGCGTAGGTCAGCGCGCGCAACGCGTACTCGCACCCCTTGGAATACAGTTTGAACACGGCGACCCCATTAATGGACTTTTCTATCCACAATATGGCATACTGCCGTCCAGATGTCAACGGCCGCGATCGTGTGCAACGAAACGCCGCCGGGAGGAGGACGATATGAGAGCAGCGGATGTGCTCATCGAAGAACACGAAGTAATCATGAAGGTCGTGCGCGCTGCGACGGCCGAGGCAAACCGAATACGGGCGACCGGAAAGGCGGACACCAGGCTTATTCGCAAAATGACGGAGTTCTTTCGCGATTTCGTGGATTCATGCCATCATGGCAAAGAGGAGCAGGATTACTTCCCCCGGCTCGAAGCCCGCGGAATCCCGCGGCTCATGGGTCCAATCGGGTGCATGCTCACCGAACACGGCATTGGACGCGACGAGGTCTCCGCGATTGCGCGAGCGCTGGCCGCTGTCGAGCAGGGCGATTCGGATGCCGCGCCCGAACTGGCTCGGCACCTGCAAGCCTACTCCGACCTGCTAACCGCACATATCCGGAAGGAAAACGAAGTACTCTTTATTCTGGGGGAATCCGTATTGACCGCCGAAGATCAGTCGGACCTGCTCTATAACTTCAAGATCACCGGGCAGGAATCGATTGGAAATGCCAAGTACGCGCGGTATCAGGATTGGGCCAAACAACTGAGTTCCTGACGGTCAGACCCAATCGCCGGAGCGGCGCGGTTGGCGGCGCCAACTCTTACGCCCTGCCGTCCGAATCCCATCGGGAGAGCCGTCCGTAGTAAAAGCGCGTTAACAGCGCTACGGCCTCAGCAACACGCCGCGACTCCGCGGCACTGCCCGCTTTGACGGCTTGCGCTTTCGTTCCGCCCGCTTTCCGCTCGCGGCCTGTTGCTTCAGCGCAATTACCGCAATATCCGCGAGCGACTTCGCGGCGAGGTCCTTCAACAGTTTGGTTTTCGCGTCAGCCCACATTCGATGAATCGGACAGGGGTTAACGCCTCCGCATTCGGGAAGTCCCATTACACAGTGGTCAAACGTGTCCCGCCCCTCAACGGCCTTGATTACGTCAAGCAGAGAAATCTTCTCGGCGCTTCGAGCAAGGGTATAGCCGCCGCCAGGTCCCCGGTGCGCATTGAGAAACCCGCCCTGGACAAGCGCCTGAAGTATCTTCCGCGTGAACGGTTCCGGAATCCCGGTGCGGTGACAAACATCCTTCGGCTGGAAACGCGCGCCCTCCCGTTCGAGATGCGCGTACGAAAGGGCCCACAATGCGTGCTGGCATCCTTTCGAGTACAACTTGAACATGATCCCCCTCCCCCGCGTTCGCCTTGACCGCTCGTCCTCCGTGCGCGGCGAGCCCGTTACTGCAAGTCAGTTCCGGTCAGTTATGGCGCAAACCAGCGTATTCTTCGCGATTATCGTGCTTATGGCGCGGCCTGTCAAAGTCCCGATTATTTCCGGTTGTACCACTCTTGAAATATTTGGCCCTCCAAGTCCCCGGCGGGCCGTGTCAAACCTCCGGATGAAATCGCCTAACACAGTCCGGGCACACGCCATGGCTAAATTCCGCGTCGGAATGCATACTGATATACACCTCGAGTTGCTTCCACACACCCGAATCGTCCCGAATTTTCTTGCAGTACCCGCAAATCGGAATTATTCCCTGAAGCGTCTTGATCTCCTTGAGCGCATGTTCCAGGTCGGAGGCGGTCTGGCGCAGTTTTTCGTCCGAAGACTTCCGTTCTGCGATCTCGGACTCCAACGCCGCGTTAACGTCCTTGAAAACCATCGCCAAGAGGCCGAGACCTGTGCTCGGCGATAGCAGAATGAAATCCAGCAGCGTCAGGGTAGTAAATAAGTTTGGGCTGAAAAGGTCGGGCCCGGTCCTGGTGCCCAGCACGGCGAACGCTCGCACCATCATGATAGCGCCGTGAAGCGCGAAGAGCACGGCGACCGCAACCTGCGGGACCCGCGCCCCCGGTTTGATGCGCAGCAGGAGCTTCGCCGTACACGTGAAACCGAGACCACCCAGAACAATCGACACCACTATGATGCGCGACACAATGGACGGCTGAATGAACGTGTAGTACGCGAGCAGGCCGATTGTGGGGAGAACAATGAGCGCAAGCACGGGCTTGGAGTCCGAGTATCCGAGAAATCGATCAATCCCGACGACAAAGCATGACCCGCCCAGGACGACAAGACTGTTCGCAAGTACAATCGAGGCGAAGTCCGGCCAGGTACCGCGTGTCCAAAGGAGCGCATAGCCCACGCCCGCGACTAGGTAGCCTGCGGACCAGATGCCAAGGCCCGAGTGCTTGCGTATCGTTCCGACGGCGACCCCGAGGCCCGCGCCGAGACACAGTGCCGTGAGCGCGCACACGACGGTCAGCGAGCGAATATCGAGGGAGTAGTTCAGGAACATCCCGTGCCTCCTTTTCCCTCAATTCGGCGTCCTGTAATGCCGGCCCCGACTCGGTCCCGGTTTTCCCGGGGGTAAAAGTATTCGGACTGCATCGCCCCCGGGCGCCCGATGCCTCACGTGCAGCCGCCCGTGTAGCTAAGGTACCATCGGTTCGTGACACATTGCATACTGCGACGCGCGGGGCAGTTCCGAATTCATCGAAATCGCCTTGAATGCGGGGGAAAGCAGTTAGCGCGTGTCCTATGACGGGGGCCTTCATCGCGGGGAAGAAGATATGAGACGCAAGAAACCGTTCGTTGCGCGCATCAACCAGGTGAAAATAACGAGGGACGGCGAGACCGCTATCGTCGAGTACAGGGACGAGAGCACGTCCAGCGTCAATCTCCATATCGGCCCCGAACTGCCGGAAACATCCGATCAGGACGTTCTCGACTCGCTCAACGACATGATTCGTGCGCAACAGCAGAAGCCCGCGCCGTGCGACTATGTCGCAGTGGAAATCCCGGAAGGCAGCCCGCAAATCGAGTTCTGCGCCCAGCGCCGGCATTGGGTGCCGCGCGGCGACGTATTGCGATGCGTAGTGAACGATGGCGGGCTTGACGGAGAAGCGACCGTATACATTGACGAGCGCGAACTTTCCCTGCACGACTTTGGACGAATTCTGGCAACGCGCGCAGGTTTCGGCATGCGCATTACATTCGTTCCCGATGACCGGCTGACCGAGACCCCGAATATCGAAGTACGCGATCCGGCAAAATCCGAGACCCGATGAATGCACGCGATCCGCGGACTTCCAGCCCGGACAAAAGGAAGAACCTCAAACTCGCGGACACGCGAACGACCCATTAAAAACAAAGCGATTCGTCACCGTAGAGGGGTTAGCAAATGGTGGGCGGCGAGGGATTCGAACCCCCGACCCCCTGCGTGTAAAGCACTAAAAGTGGTTTTGTCGGTTACTGCCACAGATGGTAAACCCGTGCCACTTCAGCGACTTGCTATTGCCTTAAACTGTATTCAAACGCACAAACTGCCGCGTTCTTAAAAGAAATTATACACCATCCGCTACACCCCAGCCATTTGGCTTCAGGACAAGTGTTCTGCATTGGGCGTAGTCGATTGGATTGCATTGTGGATGTTGGGGCGGCACCATCATTCTTCGATATCGTCAAGTTCACCCATGCCTTTATTCTTTTGATTATTCCTACTGCTTCATGCCACTTTGATTTGCGAGTGATTGTAGTGCCCTTGTTTCCATGCCGGATCGTATTTGTCTACGCGTCGGCGCGCTGTTTCTTGAGGCACACCTAACTTTAAGAGGCACGAACCACTACTTTGGTTGGCGCGCCTTAATTCCGTGGCGTGAAAGTCGGTAATAGAGCGTGCTGCGAGAGATCCCGAGGGCGCGCGCGACATCCACAACCCTGTTGTTGTGGCGCTGCAGCATCGCGACGAGGTGCTGACGTTCTAAGTCTTCCAGCGTTGCGTTCTCGCGATGAATCGGTCCGATAGGCGCAGCATCTTCAATCAGGATATTCTCGGCGTCAACGTATGGGCCGCGCGACAAGTCGCAGGCGCGCTCTACAACGTTGCGCAGTTCGCGCACGTTTCCGGGCCAGGCATACGCCGCCAGTTTTTCCAATGCTGCGTCTGCGAATCCCGTCGGATGGCTGGCTGAATGCAGCGCGGCTGTTCTTAGAAAATGCGCGGCGAGCACCCGTATGTCATCCCTACGTTCCCGCAATGGTTTGATGCGCAGAACGATCCCGGCGAGGCGATGGTAGAGATCGTTCCGGAAATAGCGTTGTTCGGGGTCCGGGAGAGGCCGGTTTGTTGCGCAAACAACGCGAACATCTACTTTCAATTCCCGTTCAGCGCCCACTGGTCTAAACGTGCCGGTTTCCACCGCGCGCAACAGGTGCGCCTGATTGGCAAGACTCAGTTCCGCGATCTCGTCTAGAAAAAGCGTACCGCCCTGGGCCAGTTCAAATAGCCCCTTTCTCCGCCTAATTGCGCCCGTGAACGCACCGCGTTCATGGCCAAACATTTCACTCTCGAATAGTTCGGGGGCAATGGCGGCGCAGTTCACCACGATATACGGACCGGAACATCGAGCGCTGTGGTCATGAAGCATGCGCGCCGCTAACTCTTTGCCTACTCCGGTTTCACCCTGTAATATCACATGTACCCGCGTCGCGGCGGCCCGGCGGATTTCGCCTTGAAGCGCGCGCATCTCACGGCTGTCCCCCAAAAGTTGAACAGACGTATATGGTTCTTCCGACTTTGCATTCATGTCACGCTGCATTTGCTCGAACCGTTCCGCCGCGCGGATCAATGGGGCGCAGCAATCCGCTACCGCTACGAGATACTGCAGGTCTGCCGGCGTGAACTCCCCTAGCGAACGCGGACGGCCGACAACAAGTGCGCCAATACTCTCTCCGCCGTGCAGCAACGGTGCTGCGATAAGCCAGCGCCCCTCCGTATTATCGGCCCCCTCAATCATGAGGCCTGCTGACATTGCGCACGCCTCACGCATAACGCCAAACGGCGCGGTACGTGTTTGCTCCGCCGTTACGGGCGGAAGGAGAATCAAGACGCCATCCGCCTGCATGCGCAGTCCGATCCAAACGCTCTCTGCGCGGAACCGGTCCGTCAAATGGTTTACCAGTTGCGCTATCAATGCGTCGAGTGACGTGGCCCTGCCCAGTGCGCGCACGATACCAACCAGTGAATGCAGATCTTCGACCAAGGTTGCGTCGTGTGTATACCTATTCGCATCGAACGAGGACTGCAAATGGACAATATCGTCTAATGACTGAGTCGTCCGGGTGTCCATTGCGAATGGGGCCAATGCAGTATCCGCTGCCGGGTTTTGGTCTATCACCAGCGAAATCCCGCAGAATGAAATAACATCGCCAGGCGTGAGTACCGCATTGTTGCATGCGTTACCATTCACCATCGTCGGATTACGCTCACTAATAGTTCGCAGCCGGACGCTTGAGCCTTCGCGCGCAATCTCGCATTGCACGCGCGATACATGCGAGTCGTCAACTCGAATGTGGCAACCCATTGAGCGGCCGACAAGCGTCAATGGCTCCGTCAATGACCAAGACATTCCGGGCATTGGGCCTGTCGTCATGCGTAGGCAGTAGCGATTGCCAGCACAGGTCATGGCGTGACCGCCTCGATGGCGAGAGGAACGACGGTTGTCTCGGGATAACCGGCCAGCGCTATCTCCGGTACGTCGAATCCGGGCGAAAGCTTGCACACCGTTATCCCATATGTGGCGGTCTTTGCCAGGAATAATCCCTCTCCGCGGTCAGTCCACTGGAGCATATGCGGTTCGGACCCTGTCGGGCCAGGGTACAGGTCTGCTACAAGTTCCGTAATCCATCGTTCTTCGTCCCGATGCGTGCGCCACAGCTCTTCTCCATGTTCGGGATCTTTTGCGGAGAAAAACAGGTACGGACCACGCGCGACCATGTTATAGGGCTCACCGGATTCCGGGCCGGGCATCAGATCGCAGACGCGCTCCGTTCCGGCAGCTGTGCCGTTTGTCACCCAAAGCTCCCGGCCACACGCGTCATCCTTTGCCCGAAAGAACACATACTCGCCCAACGGAACAAAAGAATTAGGGTCGCTGTCAGCTCGCCCGGGATTGATGTCCTTTATGAGCCCCGTCCCGCCTGCCGATCCGTCGCTTAACCACAATTCGATTCCTACTTCGTCGGTCTGCGCGCGGAACAGCACTTGATCGTTCCAGCTACCAAACTCCGAGGGATACGAACCATCGGGTCCTGGTTGCAGGTCGGCGATCATACCCAGCACTCTATTCTTTGCGTCGTATGTCCATAACTCGTACCCGTGATCGTTGTCAGTATTGGCCATGAACACCTTCCCATTGGCCGTCCCGCGCGGTGCCGTGTCTTCGCCCACATCGCCAATTTCACGAAGCGTATTATCGGAGAAGTCATATTTAAACAACACACAGCCGCGAATTGCGTCGGGAATGGCCACCACGTACACATTGTCCAGCACGCCGTACACGCGCGGGCGCATTGGTATGGATCCTTCCACACCTGGGTTAAGGTCCCTCACCAGCGCGGTCTGTTGTTCGCTTATGCCGGTCGTGCACCACAATTCTCGCCCCTCCATCAAAGTGGTCGCATAAAAAAGCACCATCGTCCGTGCGCTCGCTACTGGCACCGGTTCGCTACCCATGGGACCCGGCAGTATGTCTTTGATCATCATGATCGAATAACTACTCCCGTCAGGAGAAATCCCGTACCAAAGTTCTTCGCCCGTCTCCGGTGTCGTCGCGGCAAAGACAAAACCGCCGTGGGGACGCGCCATCAAATTGCGTGGATTACTCGAACCGGAACCGGGCACAATATCCGCCACCAACCTGCACTCACCGCCCTGTGCCACATCCGCAACCCACAACTCGCGCCCGTGTTCGCCGTCGTCTGCTGCAAAGTACCCACAATCGCCTATTACAAGCAGGTTGGACGATTTTGGGTCCCTTGTAGTAGGCGTGATCGAACCGCTGCCTGACTGCAGGCCGGCGCTCCTGGGCCAAGCGATCCCCGCAACTGTAGCCGCCATGAGGAGGATCGCTAACATGACAGATACGACAAACGTCGAGCGACGTGATCGATCTGCACCTTTCACTGATGGATCGGGCCCGATACAGGTCAACGGTTGTGTATCCCAGGCATCACCGCTTGAGCGGTGTTCGGGTGTGTCGCGCAACACGGCGAGCGCCACTTTCGCACTCGCAGGCCGCAATTCAGGATCGCGGGCCATAAGTTGCGAAACGAGGCGGGAGAAGGCGCCCGAAACATCGGGCCGAATTGTGGACAGCGGCTGCGGCATAGAGGTCAGAATCTGTTTCATCAGCGCCATGCGGGTCTGGCCACTGAATGCGGGCCCGCCCGTTACCGCTTCATACACCAGAACACCAGCCGCGTACAGGTCCCAGCGAAGCGAAACGTCGCTCCCTTCCCAGGCTTCTGGCGGACAGTACTGTGGTGTGCCCCACAAGGGCGCGGACAACGCGCCCGACTGCGTTCCAGCCATGTCCGCACCATAGAGCGCGCGGGCAATTCCGAAGTCGGTCAGCACTGCATGCCCGTCCTGCGTGACCAGTACGTTTCCGGGCTTCAAATCGCAATGAATGACGCCCTGCGCGTGGCACGCCGCTAGCGCCTCAAGTAATTGTCGCAGGAGATTCGCCGTATGTGTGGGCGAGAGCGATCCGGACTGAAGCAACACGTTCAATGGTGTGCCATCAATGAACTGCATCTCGATGACCGTACGCCCGTCCAGGTTGTCCACACGGTACACGCGCACTACGTTGGGATGCTCGATTCGCGCCGCCCGTTTTGCCTCGTTCTCGAACCGCAGCGCGATAGAAGGATCTTGGAGCAGGTGCGGATGTACGGTCTTTATCGCAACGCGGCGCTCCAGACGCGTGTCCCACGCCTCATGAACAACGCCCATCCCGCCGCTTCCAATTATGCGAACGATCTCGTAGGGCGACCTCTCATCCCCTCTGTCATTTACTTCACTCATGCTCCACTTACCCGCACGCTTCTCACCAGGGCGAGATATTGGAATCGATCAAACCACGCGAACCTCGCCCCGGCCACGTCCCGTGCCCCGCCTCAATCATCGCTGCACCCGACGATACTTCACAAATGCCGCCTAGAAAATTGGACTTTATTATCCATTAATATAGCAATTGAGACACAGACAAGCAAGCCAGCCGCCCGCAAGAATCGCGGTGCGTCCATGTTTTTGGGATTCGTCGTTCAAGATTCTGGAATTTCGGACGTATTATTCGGCCTTCCTCCGAGGGTCACGCTAAATCCGTTCGTCCACAAGTGATTGACTTCTGGTTGATTGCTTAACCGTAACTCATCGCCGCGTCGAATTGGCCCAACTCTTGCGTGTAAGCAAATGTGGTGTGCCATAGAACGCCCTCGCTGCATGCGATAACGGATTATTCCAAACTTGGAGTAAAGGCATCATGTATTGGTCGTGCCCCTACAGGCACCGATTTCGGCTCGGACTTGCCATTGTTACCACATGGATCTGCGCGACATGGGCAGGAGGCGAGTCCAATTCTGATGTAACGGAGAGTCTAGCACTCGCGCCCCAGCCGAATTCTATACAAGTTACTTTGCGCCCGCCTGCGGTCGTCGATTTGGGCGGGCAATGGAGCGTAGATGGTGGCACGTGGCACGACAGTGGGGACACGGAATCGGGATTGGCCGTTGGCAACCATACGGTCTCCTTCAAGGCCATTACCGGTAGCTGGAACCATTCCGGCACATGGCAAACTCCCGCACCCAAAATCGTTACCGTAAATGAAGGGCAAGACTTGGCTTGCGCATTCGAGTGGGGATTCGTCCAACCGAGCGGCGTGTACGAAGTCATCCTTGGACCTCAGGGCGCAGTATCGGCAGGGGCGCAGTGGCGGCTTGATAACGGCACATGGCTGAACTCCGGCAATACCACAATCGTCCCATACAACCCGGATCCTTTCGGCTACAAAATCGAGGCAAAGGCAATAGCCGGCTGGATCACGCCATTCCCAAGTTACTCGATATTCACGTCTGAACCTCGCGAAGGATACCAGTTCATTACATACGAACCGGACTCGCGCGGCCTCAGTGTGACTCTTTTTCCCGAGGAAGCCAATGTGGCCGGTGCCCAATGGGCCGTCGATGGTGGCGAATGGCAGAATAGCGGTTCTACGGTATACGACTTACCGATCGGCATTCATTACCTCTCGTTCAAGCCTATCGCTGGCTGGACAGCGCCGAACACTCATGGTGTTGCTATTAGCGGAGCAGTCCCCATCCAACGTTATGCCGAGACCTATTCGCCGAGCGACTACGATGTGGGAACACTCTGGGTAAGCGTCGAGATGCAGGGATTCGTAAACCAAATCGTAACGACTGGACAATGGCGGGTCGACAACGGTACATGGCGATCAGAGACCCTTGGTGGCATTCCAGCAGGCGAACATACGCTCCAATTCAGTACGGTCTGGGGTTGGGTAACGCCAGAAAGCCAGCCTGTAACTATCGACGCAAACGGCCTGAGTCCAGCGTACGCCACGTACACTCAAGCCGGGCAGCTCCGTGTCACAATCTCGCCTCAGGAGGCAATTGTCGCTGGCGCAAAATGGCGTAGACAAGGGACCGCGGAGTGGCTCAACAGTGGCGATTCTGAGGGCAGCCTTCCTCCCGGAGCTTACACCGTGGAGTTTCTGCCTATAACCGATTGGACAACCCCGCAGGCAGTCGATGTCGATCTAAGCGCAGGGCAATTGACGCAGGAAGACGGTACATACCAGCGTCAGGCCGGGCAAGTAGCAGTAGCAATAAAGCCCAAGGCCGCCCGGAAAGTCGGTGCGCGCTGGCGCATTGATGACGGAGCATGGAGAAAAGGCAGCGCAACCAAGTTCTACGATGTGCCGGTCGGCTCGCACATGATCGACTTCAAGACAATAACGGGATGGTCTAGACCGGCCAGCATTCCAATCAATGTCGAGGAGGGTGGGTCGATCTCCAAGAATGGTAAATACACCAATTGACCTTGGGTTACATCGGTGTAGAAAACTTAAGGGAAGGAGTACGGCGACGTGCGCAACAAGTTTCAATATGAGATCGCGCTACTGGTGGCGACAATCCTAGTTTCGGGCTGCCCGATTTGGATCGATCTGGGGCCAGATGAATTGCTGACCGCCGCCGATATTCCGGGAACGTGGTATCAAAACTTTAACTGGTGCTGCGACAATTCGTGGGCCGGAGAAGCCTATATTACCTTCTATGAGGGTGGCGGTCTCAGCAACAACGAAATCAGCTTGGATTACTGCAGCAAATTGGACGATGCTCCATCCGAATACGAGCCCGCAGGCGTAGCAAAATCCGGATGGAGCTTCTACGAAAACGAAAATGGTGATTCTGTATTCGAGTTCACCTTGGGGGGGACGACATACCGGTGCGTCCAGCCGTACAAGGACGCAACACTAAATGGGTCCATGTGGGTAACAAACGATGTTACCGAGAATGGCTGCTTCAAACTTACAAAGCAATAAAGGCGACATTTCGTATTCGTGTGTTCACTCAAGAATCGTCGTGTACGAGGGATTGACCAATGACATCTCGCTCCTTCTTCTTTTTCACCGCCGTCTTCGGATGTTGCATTGCCGCGTTGGCAACCCCATCGCGCGAGCAAGTCGAAGGTAACGTACAAGCAAATCCGTACTCCGGACCGGCAACGAACGGATTCTATGTGAGAGGAAACGACGGAAACATCACTTTTGTGCCAAATGGCGATCCCTCCAAGTATGCCGTGCTGTATTGGTACGTCGAGGTATGGACCCACGACAATTCCAAGCATTGGGGTTCTATTTCAGGAAAGACCATCGGCGACGTCATGGAGCGGCTGCAGTATTCACGCGACCTTATGGTCCAATCTGACCGCTGGAGCAAGGGCTATCATTCGAACAATTGCTATCACAACGTTAAGGGACCGATCGCATTTCTCAACTGGGTACCTGACGAGAAACAACCGGAAAAGCCGACGAGTAAGCCCGGTTCGACTTCACCCGGCACACCTCGGAGCGGCGCATCCCGGAACGTGAGCGGCGATCCGTTTAACGAGGCGGCGCGCGTCGTGCATGGTGAAGCCATCTCCAAAGCGACCGAAGAGGTGTTGAGTCAAGTCCAACAGGGCTTGGGCCAGTTTGCATCCTGGTACATGATGAACAAGTCCATCCTCGACGGACGCAGTTTGCGCGATCCTGTAGATGTACCTAACGAGGTAGGCGCGAATGTCAGTTCGTACCTCAGCCAGCTTGCGGAGAACGCACAACTCGCGCACAAGCTTCAGATGAACCTGCAGCAAGCGCACTCGAAAGCCGTTGACAATATCACGCGCAAACTGCTTGACGATTTGAAGTCAAAGGCGCCGCGCCTTGGGCGGGCCTTCGAGACAATGTGGAACGGCTGGGACAAGGCGTTCCCGAAGGGTCAAGTCCCACAGGCGAAGCCGAGCCAGCCGATGCAAGCGCAACAACCCAAGAAGAAAGAGAATAAGGCCGACGTCGAAGCGCGAATCGCGACGATGAAACAACAGGCGGATGCGATGATTGAACAGAACTTCATAACTAACGGTCCCAAAATCTTAAGTCTTTGGAAAGAAATCGCCTCGCTCTATAGGCAGATCGGAAACGAAGAATTGGCGCAGGGATACGAAAAAGCAATCCGAGACGCACAGCAGAGTCTGTGATGGACGGCATCTTAAACGCACAAACGACGGCACGTTTTCGTCCGCGTGTCCTGGTCCGCCGTGACATTAACGGGTTCACGAGTTCGCGGCCGAGAGCAAGATCGAAACTTTCCTTATTTCTGGTCGCGCTGTGTCTGTGTTCGGGTTGTCCCATGTCGAACGCGCCGCTGGGGGTGTCGGAGACGGTACACGACTTCGGCGATTCGGAATGCGTTTGGACGTTTTATGTTTACAATGCTGGCGCGAATTGGGGTGGGTTTCGCGTTTCGAGCGATGTGCCGTGGGCACAAGTGGTTACTCATCGCGGAATCGTGACGCCCAATGGTCATACACCGGTCTTGGTACGTCTCGATCGATCCTCTATTGGCAAATCGGATTTCAGGGGTACGCTAACGGTATCGTACGGGGACGACGCCCCGTTTGGAGACTTTGTCGAGATCTACGCTACCGACGGCGAACCTTACCATGTGCGACTACGCGAGTTCTGGCCGTTCGACGTCGGTTACGAGTGGACATATGCATCACGATCCGAGGACATCGGTGGCCCTGCTGGCGACACTACTTTAATCGAAACATCGCGATACTCAGTCACGGGCCACACAAGGCGATTGGGCTTCGATGTCTGGACGATGAAATATGAGGATGTACTCGCAAAGTCTTCGACAACGCTATTCGCCGTCTTCCTCGATGAGTACCCCGTGTTCTTCAAGGACCCGGACACGCTGCGCCTTCTTCCGAACCAAGAGGCGTTTCTCGATGCGGTTCTTACGGACGACATAACCGAGTACTGGCTGAAAGGTATTTTCGAACCTGACGAACTGGGCGTGTACACAAATTCCACACGCTACACGACGCTCGCCTTGAGCGAGATTACCCCGATGCGCTACGTGTACGTGGCGGGTAAACTTCGCGCCAAAGATTTTCCCGCGCCGCGCTCTACTCCGTGCCTTGCGCTGCGCGACGATCCGTATACGCATCCAAGGCAACGCCCGCAGTACTTCGCCATTCTCGGTCAGGGAATCGGCCCGCTGATGGATCCCTTCGGCGGCAGCGGCATATTGCAATCCTACGGAAACTTGGCCCGCTGATTGCAGGCCCCCCACGCGCGCAAATCGCAAGTACCGCGGCATGCGGACGTCAGGCGACAACAACATTTGTTCAAGTTGTGTCTTGATTCCCGCCGTTGTGGGCACGGCGTGACGATCTCGCGCTGGGTCGGTTCGAGAAAAAAACTCGCTTAATCACAGCAATCGATGACTTCATTCGCCACATGAAAATCAAGACACGTCCAATCTTTTGGGATTTTCCGTTCAAGATTCTGGAGTTTTGAACACTTCATTAGGATTGTGCGCGACTTGTGGTTGCGGTTTCTCGCACTCGCAAGTGTCTGTATAAAAATGGTTTGCGCACCAATAAATATTGTTGCCTCAACTTGGCGCAGATGTTGCTTAAAAGACGACCGAATCGGGGAACCTGCGGGCCGGTCCCATCACGTGTGTGGAATGGGTGCGACGATACGAGCCGCTATCAACAGAGGGAGGATAAGTCAATATGGGGGATCGTCTTTTGGGTAAAGCCATTTTGGCCTATGTTTTTTTGTTTGGAATTGTCTTGGCGCAGTCTGCTGGCGCCGTATCGGTGGTGGTCGTGACTCCCAACACTGGATCGGAAGTTGGCGGCACGAGTGTCACAATAATCGGCCTTGGATTTGACGAAAGCGGCACGACCAACGTGTATTTTGGCGCCGCCCCAGCGACAAACGTCACCGTCCTACCCAATGCAACCTACTATTCCGGAGACGAAACGATGATCACGTGCGAGACGCCTCCCGGGACGGGCGGTTCAGTTGTGGATGTGACCGTCGTCAACCCCGACATGCAAAGCCACGCTAAAATCGGCGCATTCACCTATCTCGAACCGACGGTCACCGCAGTATCCCCGAACGTGGGTGGCGCTTGCGGGGGTACGCCAGTTGCCATCGCCGGGACTAATTTTCATTCCGGTATTCAGATTCTCTTCAACGGCACGCCAGCGCAGCAGGTTCAAGTGCACACGTCAAGTAGCATAACCTGTCTTACGCCTTATCAAGGCGTGGACGGTCCGACGTGCGTAACCGCCACCGCCCCCGATGGCGCCACTTCGACAAACTGCAGTGTGTTCGAATATGGGACTTGCGATCAGACCGAGCAACTTCCTGTAGATCCAATTGACGGCGGACACTATCTTCCCCCTGGCGAGCGCCTGAGACTACGTGCGACGGTAGAGGCCCCGCGTCAGATGAAGTTTTGGACGAGATCGGCGGTAATGGGAGTGAGAGGCAAGGCGTATCCGCTAGTCCCTCTGGACGGTACCGTTTTGAGCAACGGTGGTAACGTCTCGGGTGCAGACACTGCTGAACTGATCATCGACCCGGTAACTGAGGGCGACACGGGGTACTATTGGGCGACGATGGAGGATGCGTCCGGAGACCAAATAATGACCGAGCCCTACCAGGTTCAGGTCATTGAGTCAGCCCCATCCGCATCGTCGCGAGGTCTGGCGTATTTGGTGGCAATGATTATGGTTGTAGGCTTGGCAACTTTATTGGTGCGGACCTTGGTGAGGACGCAAACCGGACGGTGAGCGGAATGCAGGTTGGATGTCTGCCGCATTACCGCGTCCTGACTTGTCGTAAAGTTCGGAGCGTGGGAGGGAAGAACCGTGCTTCCGCCAGAATAGGGTTGCGTTCGTCGTGGCTGGTGACGGTGGTTGTAGCCGCGTCTGTTGCAGCGCAACACGTGCGGGCGGAACCGTCTGCGAGTGATTCCGTGCAACGACAATTACCTAACATCGTCTTTGTTGTTGTAGATACGCTGCGTGCGGACAAGCTCGACGCCCAGCGCAACGGCGTGCCGATTATGCCGCAGTTGTCTGAGTTCTCGCGCAGCGCATGCCGTTTCGACGCATGTATGACGCAGGAAGTTTGGACCCTGCCTTCGGTTACGTCCCTATTTTCGTCGCTTTACCCGGAGGTGCATGGAATCCGGTATTCAACGGATCCAAACGCCATCTGGAGATCGGACCGTGACAAGCCAACGCGTAATCGGGTGTCGTCACGGATCCCGCTTGCCACCGCTGTGCTCAAGAAGGCAGGTTATTCCATGCTGGCGGTGCAAACGAACTCGCACCTGCGCACAGGGATGGGGCTTGACCGGGACTTTGATGAATACAAGTACATGTGGGCGGCATTGGGCGAAACGGTCACAACGGAGGCTATCCAGCTTGCCGGAAGCGCGAAACCGCCGTATTTTCTGTACTGCCATTATTTCGACCCCCATTCCGTCTATGTGGAACACCCCGACTTTTTTCACAAGTACGGAACTCCCCCAACTATCGATGACCAGGATCGGAGGTTGATTTCAAACTTTGTAGACTACTACATCGACCATTTCTACTCGCATTTGCGGCTCTCAAAGGATCGAAAGTACGCCGAGATTTCGCCCGCTGGACGCGAGCATGTCCGGTATCTATACGATGTCGAGTGCGCGTACGTTGACTTCCACGTAGCACAGCTTATCCAAGTGCTCGACCACATAAGTGGCGGGGAAAACATCGTTGTCGTCACGAGCGACCATGGCGAAGAACTCTGGGATCATGGCGCGCTCGGGCATGGCAAGACAGCGTACAGCGAGCTCGTCAACGTTCCACTACTGCTGCGGATGCCAGGGTTAGGGCCAACTCGGTCGAAAGATCCGATCCAGTTGATCGATGTAATGCCTACACTCTTGGACTATCTGCACATCGAGTCGCCCAGCGAATGGCAAGGGATCAGTGCCTTGCCTAGGCTCACCGACGTCGGCCGGTCGTCGAATGGTCTACCTGCATTCACGAGCGTGGGCGGGACCCAAGCATTCACGGGTCTTAATACGCTTTGCGTAGTGACTGACTACGCAAAGCTGGTCATCGATAATAGTAGTGGCGTAGAGCAGTTATTCGACATCATCGCCGATCCCGGGGAACGTCACAATCTCGCGCAGAGCAGGACCGACTTGCGGGACAAGTTACGTTCGCTAGTCTTGGCACACAGCCGCGAGAACGAGAAGCACTCCAACTTTGGAATGGAACTGGAGACTGCACCGGCGGACCCAGAAATGGTACAGGAACTAAGAGCGCTTGGGTATGTCGGTACGTCGCCTGCCAAGCCATAGTTGAAAACGTCTGTCGGACTATCTCTTGCAACAATGTGAAACTTGATGCGTTATGAAGTGGCCACTTGATCGAACTCCCGTCTCTTGTGAGTCCGACATACTAGATGGTGGGCTCGCTGTGAGCGACGCTATACAAAACGTATCGAGGAGAAGGCACGCCGCAATTGTGGCGATCATACTGCTGGCGGCGCTGATTGTGCGCTGCTATGACTTGGATCGGCTACCGCTGTGGTACGACGAAGTTATTCATCTGGAGTGGTGCCGGACTCTTCCGTTTGGGCTGTTTGCCGGAAAGACCGAGATAGTAGAGCCGTTTTTTTGCATACTTCTTTATCTCATTCAACTTGTTGACACCGCCGACTGGTGGGTACGTCTCCACTCGGTAATCGCGGGTACGCTGACCGTGGTGGTCGGGTATAAGCTCGCGTTGCGAGTTGCTGGACAACGCGCAGCGCTAGTCACGATCGTTCTGCTGTCCGCAACGCCTTTTCTTGTCTACTACAGCAGGGACGCCAAGGAATATGCATTGCTGGCGTTAATTGAAATTGGAGCCGTATATACTGCTATCGCCTATCGCACAGGCCCGCATCGTAACAGTTATCTCGTTGCATACGTCGCGCTGGCCGCTGGGTCGGTGTACACCCATATACTGTCCCCCCTCTGGCTCACGGCGCTAAACGCGACTTGGTTTCTTCTAGGGCCGAGATGGAACGGCGTCGCTCTGCGCTGGTATGCGGCCCAGATCGCCGTATTGATTTTGTCTATCCCGTTTCTTATCGCGGAAATTCGCTTTTTGAGCAATATGGAAGCGAAATTCTTCTGGGCGCCACGACCATCCCTTTCAGGAGTACTGACGAGCGTCCAGAACTTCGTGGTTGGCTATGCGGTCGATGATTGGGTACGTTGGTTAGGAATTGCCATAACGGTAGTAGCCACTCTGCGCGCCGTGATAGGAGACTCTCCGCGGCGACAGGCGTGTCTGTTTCTGCTCGGAACTGCCTTCGGGCAACTGGTTTTGCTCGGCCTCGCATCCACGTTTGGCCGGAATTCCTACTATGTAGATCGATTCATGATTGGGTCCGCGGGTGCGCTAATCGTTGTCGTTGGTATCGGAATTGCCGCAATTCAAAGCAGCGCATGGCGTCGTGCGTCGGGGGTGGCATTATTTACCGCAATGGCAGTCACGCTATATCGCGTATTTGCAAACGACCTCGATCTCGACTGGCTCAAGCATGTAGGCGTGTATCGAACATTCGACACTCGAAGTATGGCACGTGTCTTGGCTGGTTCCGCCAGACAATCTGAACCAGTCTGGCACCTCGACCATCATATGTTGGCTCCCTTGCGATGGTACTCGCAAGATTACCGACACATTCGCGTAGACCTGGGTGGCAGACTGCGTATGGCGGAGGAATATCGCGCGGCTGCGTCGGCGGAAAACCTCTCCTCGCCATATAAGGAAGTTGAAGATGCCGCAAAAGGAGCGCGCCGGATATGGATTGCAATGCCGGGTGCCCCGGACACGTTGCAGGCGGGTACCAAAGGCATTCTCGCATGGGCACGGGCGCGTGCTACCGACGAATCGATTGTTACCTTTGGCGGGCCCAACACGATTTTTCCGGAGTCCACGCTTTGTTGCTTCACGATGGGAACCAGCGCCAATACTTTGCAACTTACGCGCAAAGAGACGGTCATCACCGCTTCGGTACCCGAAGACTCACCGCCAACAGAGGAGCCCGCGCGACTCCGCTTTCTCATACCACCACAGCAAGCAGTAGGCGATCGGAGCAATGACTACGCCGAAGCAATAGTGAACGTGCGGAACAGTTCGGCACATTCACAGACCTTCAATTTCGACGCCGTATCCGATGCACGTATCGCCTACGCGGCCGAGTTTGACCGCGCAGAGGCCGGCCTCTCAAAGTGGATATTGCAGTCGTTCCGCGACAGAGTCGTCTTTCGAATGGGGATGGTCATCACAGTAAATGGATCGGACCATGAAAATGATGCGTTGGTGCGTAGCACGCAACTATCCAAAGGCCGGTATAGGGTCTACGTTGAACGAATTGTAAGCGGTTCGAACTATATCGGGCCGCTCGCGGACATCATATTACGGATTGGGGAGAGCACCCTAAGGGCATCACATACGGTTTCCCGCAATGAGCGTGGTGGCTGGGACTGGGTGGACGCGGGGTCGCTAGACTGGGACGGCAGTCCGGAGGCTATTTTGCAGGTTTGCGCTGTAGATACCGGCAATCGCCCCGAGGGTCGCGCTGCATTTAGTCGCGTACTCTTTGTGCCTTACGAACCGGGTAGGCCGACCGACATGCCCGAACTGCGTACGGTCACGCTTGCGCCCTCTGAGGAACGGACAATTCCTATTCCCAATGCGTTTTGCGAAACGCTTCACATTCAATTGGCGAACTCGAGTTCCAGTGATGTCCTCATCGTGCGCACTCCCAGACCATAGTGGGTTTGTATGATCGCTGACTGCCTGACCTACAGGCGGCGCGAGCGCTGGAGATCGCTGCTGCGTACGCCGTGGAAAGTACCATTGAGGACAAACCATGCCGCCCTCATTGTTGTGATTACGGTTGCATTCGCACTTCGCTTCGCTGGTCTCGATGCCAAGGCGTTGTGGTATGACGAGGCGATGGCAGCATTGGCGGCACGCAATGTAGGTATATTAAGCATTCTCGATGCGCTCCCACTTCCACCGCTGTACTTGCTCACGATAAAAGGTCTCGCTGTGTGCGGTGACGCCGCATATCTATTTCGGCTGCCCAGCGCCCTCTTCGGAATTCTCACCGTAATACTCGCGGGATATACGGCGCAGCGTGCGGGAGGCAGGCGGACGGCATTCATAGCCGTTTTACTGGTTTCCACATGTCCATTCCTGGTTTATTACAGCCGCGATGCGAAGATGTATGCGTGGCTCGGCTTTTTTCAGTTGGCGTCGCTGTACTCTCTAATATTGTATGCCCGTTCCGATGGTGCCAGACATCTCTTGTTTTACCATATCGTGACGAGCCTCGTGCTGGCCCATGTCCACCTTCTGGGAGGTTTCTTTGTCGCCACAACCTCGGTGGCATTCCTCATGGCTCGCCTGTGCAGCGTAAAAAGCGTCTATAATTGGTTGTGGGCGCAAGCGCTGCTTTTGCTGCTAAGTGTGCCGAACATTTACTTCATGTATCGGCGTTTAACTGATATGAGTGCGTTGGAGTTCTGGGCGCCAAGGCCAACGCTCACATCGCTATATTTTACGCTAACCAACTTTTTCGCCGGTTATGTCGGATCAGATTATGCTCGGACGCTCGTCGCGATCGTCGTTGTCGCTATGGTCGCGCACGGGCTCGCCGCAAGCACTCGGAATCGGCGCGAATTACTGTTCTTGTTATCAGCCGCAGTAGGCCCAGTTCTGGTGTTCTATGGCCTTTCGGCGGTGCAATCGAATTCTATCTACGTGGACCGTTTCCTAATTGGCTCTGCGCCTCCATTGCTTATCGTCGTGGCGGTCGGTCTGAGTCTGATCGGCAGTAAGTGGAAACGGTCAGCGATGCTGTTACTTGTTTTGACAACACAGGCAATTGGGTTGTATGACCAGTTTCATATGCGCCTGCCCGCCGATGGCCGCAAGGCCCCAGGCGTGTTCAGCACATTTCCAACTCCCAAGATTATCGCGTTTGTACGAGAGAATCTTCGCCCGGACGACCTCGTACTACACACGAACCGCATGTCATGCCCGGAGTTCATGTGGCACTTGTCAGAGGTTCAGAACACGATCATCGACGTCGGAGGAAACGTCAGCTCTCTATACAGTAGCCGCGGCACCCCGAAAGAATTAGAGTTGTTTGACATTCCCATATCGGAACTAGACACGTTGGCGCTTTCTCAACGACGAGCGTGGGTCATCGCGCCCGCACCGGGAGCGTATGGATACGGACATGCAAACCCCGAGATATTGCCGTGGCTAAGCGAGCGCGCCGCATGCGTTAGCGCCAAACGTTTTGGCGATATCTACTATCCGACCTGGGTATACCTGTTCGATTCATCCGAAATGGGACGCGACATGCCGCCAACCACCCTGATCTTGCCTCGACAGCCTTCAATACTGGGAGACGACCCAGTCCCAAACGAGGTCACAATACATATGGATCGTGCCTCAGTTGCGCCCACAGAAGGTGCACGCGCAGGCAGGACGGCAATCACACTCCGAACGCGAAGCGAAATCGAACAGCCGCAATCAGTTTATGTTTCTGCATTCGTAGCGGACGGTCATATCGGCGCCGCGCAATTCGTCCGGACTGCCGCACCCCAAAGCAGGTGGGAGCTTCGCACCTTTCGCGATCGGCGGAGCGCGCGCATGGCCATGCATTATCGTATAGACAACGCCATGTCGCCAGACGCCGACCAACTCGTATGCACCGCGTCATTGCCGCCCGGAACTTACAGTGTATTTGTAGAACGTATTACGAACGGAGTCGATTATCCGGCGCATACTGCCGCTTGCTCGATCCAATTGGACGGAAATCGATTGATCGTTCCCGGCAAGTTGGAAGGGTCGCCGGGCGGTTGGCAGTGGCTCAAAACCGGGTTTCACAGAGTGGAGCATTTGCGCGATACGCAGGTGACCCTCTCCTTGCTGCCATATCGTGCAAACAGCGAAGCGTTCGTAAGTTTCTCGCAAATTGTATTTGTGAATACTGAGGATGCGGCGGAAAAGAGTATGCCGGTGATATGGGAGAAGCATTTCCAAATAGGGTCGAGGCAAGATATCGAGTCTAGACTAGACTTGTTCTTCGATGACTGTCCAGTCTATTTCCTCTTGGCGAACGAACGCTACTGTACACTTGCACGCTTGCCCCACATTTCTCCGAGCGACACGAAACGTCGCAGTTGATCGGCAGGCGCAAGTTGCAGTGAGTTCGACAACGAAATAGTCACCCTGATGCGTGCAGTGGGTGCATCCGAAACTTACGCGCGGCAAGATGCCTGACCACGAAAGTATACGTCGCGCCCAGACTGGTACTGCGCGGCGTTCTACATGGGCCGTTTTCACAGCCTCCGCGCCTAGAGGAACGAGCTTAAGCTTGGAACGTTCTTTGGAGTATTCCGCTTGTAAGAATGCGCGCGCGCAGGCCGCCTCGCCCTTCCAATGCAGCGTACGCGCCGGGCGCAAACGCTCGATCCATCCAGCGGCAGGGCTTACACTCTTCGGCACCTTCGAACTGAATACCCTGTATCTCAAACCGTTTGCCGACGAGATCGTTCAGGTCAAATCCCGCTGTGATGACGTTCCGGCGCAAGACGGATACACTTTGGTCATAAACGCCAACTGCGTCGCATACGGCGCGGTAGACATGCCAATCGAATAGAGTGATCTGGCCCTTGTAGTCGTCCTCATAGTCAAAGTACCTGTCGCCTTCGATGCCTTTTCCCGCGACACAGCGGGCGGTCTCAACCTCTATGGCTTCGTAGTTACCTGGCTCGCGCCCGTGGCGTCCACGAAAATTGTGTC
Organism: Candidatus Hydrogenedentota bacterium; assembly: GCA_013359265.1. Lineage (NCBI taxonomy): Bacteria > Pseudomonadati > Candidatus Hydrogenedentota > Candidatus Hydrogenedentota bacterium. The sequence continues at coordinate 36,944 of JABWCD010000008.1, read as the reverse complement.
CTAGAGAGACAAAGATATGGAGTATGGTGGCATCAACTGCCGCGAAAGCCGGTCGAGGGGCCGAGTCGTCCGCTATAGAAATCATCACTCACCTCTACTTTGCCGTCTATGATCGGTTCTACACGAGTCCTATTGCGCAGTACATGGCCAACGGACGGGCAACCACCTAAGTGCCGAATCGGCGCATGTAGTGGATATTATCATCCATAATGTGGTATGCCCGCAACTTGGAAGTCAATTGCCTATCCGGGCTGTTGTTGCCACTTGCCTTCGCGTTTGAGGACTTCGAAGAGTTCGCGTTGCTTGGTGATGATGTTCTGCGACTCGGTCTCGCTAAAGCGCATGTCCGAGATCCATTGGCTGACGAGCGCAATCGCTTCGGCATTTGGTAGCCTGCGGCCCACCGGAGGCATCATGACGGCAGGCTCCGTCGATGTCAGGCGGCCCACAAGGAAGGACGACTGCGGATGTCCGGGTTCGATGCTGTACAGGTTTCCCTCGGATCCGCGTCCTGCGGCAACTGGCGGCTTATATATCCCTAACTGGATCGGGTTTTGCTGCGTGAGGCGCAAGTCGAGTCCCGAAACACCGCCGGCGCCGAGTGGATTGTGGCAGTGTGCGCAGTTTACATGAAGCCAGGTACGTGCGCGCTGCTCAACCGTTCCATCGTTCGGGTCGTCCCATCGGACAAGACGGGGCGCTTCGCTCGGGGAGGCCGGCGCTTCAGTAAGGATGCCCCGGCGCGTCCAATATTCGATTTGATTTGCGTTGCCGTCCTCGTACTGAAAATCCCGGTTCAGGTTCGCGATGGTGGGGCCGATCGCGAGCATAACACCCTGGTTTTCGTGGCACCGCTTGCAATCGTTAGCATTCAATATGATGTACCGGTGCGATAGTCCATCGAAAACACCTCCGACCGCGGATAACGGAACTATGCCGCCAGCCAATGCGCGGCGCGCGTCTGTACCGTCCTTGCTCCATTGGTAGGCGACGGCGTCCCAGCCGTTTTGCAGCTTGCGCATGACCCGTGTTTCTATCAATTGTTCTGACGCTGCTGGATCGCTTTGCGCGCTCGGAAGACGGAACGTCTGCAGTAGCACGGTGCCCACGGGAAACTCGAGCACACCGTCCGTGGAGTAACGAATCTGGGCCCCTCGCGGTACCCGGAGGAAGCGCGAGACGCGCGCATAATCCGCGAAGTGTTCCACGTTTAAGGCGAACGGAATGACATCCGCGGCGGGAACTTGACGCGCCAAGTCTTGGAACGCGCCAAATTCACTCAGCAGGGTAGGCGCGGGCTCGTTTTCGGCGGACTCGAAGAGAAAGTCCTCGCTGTCCGCGGCCACCGTGCTTGCTACAGGTTGAGAAGATGTTTCGCGGACTGGTGCGGGCGTCGGTTCGGGTGTGACGGTGTCGATCGTCTGGGAGGGCGAACACCCTAATATAGACACCGTGACTGCGAGCAGGAAGATCCAAAGGTGCTGGTGCAGGTGCATGTCTCCAGTCATTGCGCAGGCGCCATCGGCATACTCTCGATCCACTCGCGAATGAGCGCGACGCCTTCGTCATGCACGAGGCCCCTGCCGACGGTGGGCATACGCACGCCTGGGTCGGTGGTCGCCAGTCTGTACAGCAGGATTGACTCGTCTGGCCTGCCGGGAACGATGTCGTAGCGGCCAATGCTTGCTGCACGGCCGGCGGCGACGGGCGCCTTGAATATGCCAATCCGCATCGGTGTAGCTTGATCGAAACTCAGATCAAGTCCGGATGTGAACGCGGGGCCCGTCGGGTTGTGGCAGTGTGCGCAATTGATATCCAAATACGTGCGCGCCCGTTCTTCGAGCGTGCCCGCATTCGGATCATCCGAACGCCGGGACTTCATCGCCTGTATGGGATCGTCGAGTCCCGACAAGTAACCTGCCTTTATCCAGTGCGCAAGTTGGTTTTCGCGTCCAGACGGGTAGGAATAGTCAAAGTTGAGATAGCGCGCCTTTGGACCAACGGGCGCCGGCAAGCCTTTCCCGATGTGGCAGTGTTTGCACTGGTTGACGTTTGGCACGATGTACTGGAAAGAGTGTGGCGTTCCGCCCGAGTCCACCCACGTCACGGGAACACGGGCACCTGCAAGCGCTAGGCGCGCGTCCGTGCCATCTTCGTTCCAAACGTAGGGATACATTTTCCAATCTGACCGCGCCAGGACCAGGAGGCGCGTCTCGATAAGCTGCTCGCCACGGTCTGGGAAGCGCGCATCGCGCGGATACCCAAACGACTTGATGAGGACTGCGCCTTCAGGAAAGTCGAACACCTCGCGCTCGTGGTAATTTGCAGAAGTACCTGCAGGCATCCACACGAAGCGATGCTTCGTGGCGTAGTCGCTGAAAAGTAGTGCGCTCAGGTCGTAGGGAATGACGCCAGTGTTAGGTTCCTGGATCCCTGGATTAGAAAACAGGTTATAGCCGCTCAGCCACTCAAGCGGGGGCGCCTCGTAGTCCACACGTACCGTTGACGGCGACTCTTCGGACGTTCCACCGGCGAAGGCGGCCAGTAGCACGAACCACTGCAAGACGACGGTCGCCATCATCGTTGTGTGACCGGAATCTCGATGGGCTTCAACGCGGGCAGTTCTCCTGAGTGTTCCGACAGATCGCGTTTGACAACGGCCCCGGTTGGATCGGGCAACACCGCGGCGCCGCCGAGCGATACAAATGTCACTTCACCTTGAGAATCGGTATTATTCCGGATGTAAAGCCCGGCCTCTGGTGGCAACTTTCCATCGACCAACTTGGCCGGGTTCACGATACCGTCCCATACGATGTCGGGCAATGGAGAACCCGCGAGCGCGGCGATCAGCTCACCCCGTTCGCCGCCAGGTTTCGCGCCGCTTGCTCCGAAGGAATTGTCGTGAATGTGAATTGCCTCCGCGTAGGGGTAATAATTCGGGTCCTTAATCTCGATCAATGTCGATTGGTAGCTGACAATCAGCATGTTGGCGGTGTCGTGGTCCCGTATCTCGTTGTTGAACACTTCAACATTCGAGTTCGCCATGACCATGACGCCCGTACCGGTTGGTACCGTCGCGACGATGTTGCCTTTGGGTGCAAAATTTGGCGTGTTGTTTGCAAACACCTTGTTGTCGAGAAGCCGAATATCGTGTCCTCGTTGCTGCGGCAGGTCGGGCAGGTCGAAAACAAGAATGCCGCCGGTATTGTTGGTTGCGGTGCACTCGTAGACGTCCGCGCCGTGGCAATTCTCAATTTCGATACCGGCGACATTGTATTCGGCGCGGCATCGTCGTACGATGACATTCTTGGACTGACCCACGTAGATTCCCGAATCAGAACCCGCAATGGCGACGCAATCTTCGACGAGCACATTAGCGGAACTTACCGGATAGATGCCGTAGGCTCCGTTAGTTTCTTTCGGGCCGCCAGTCCATTCAGCGCGTACGCGCCGAATGACAATGTTGTCCGAGCCTTGCGATTTGATGCCGTTGCCTTTTGTGTCCACTACCGCGAAGTCTTCAAGCACCACGTTTTTGCTCGTGACGAAAAGCCCCTCGCTGCCCGCCACCTGTTGCTTGAAATCCAAGACCGTCTTGTCCATGCCGCGACCCCGGATCGTCACTCCTTCTACATCGAGCGAGAGTCCAAGCTCCAGATCGTAGACACCTTCTTCCAGCTGGACGACGCTACCTGGCTTCGCCAAGATGAGCGCTTCCTGAATGGCTGTCTGCGCATCGGCCCCAGGTAGAATTGATATTTCGTTGGGCGAAGGTGGTGCAGGGGTAGTCTGCGGGGTCTCAGCAAGCGGAGCTTCGACAGGCTCAACAGGGGGCTGCGCGACGGGTGCTGCAGGAGCGGCAGATTGTGGCATTGAAGGTTCTGTACCTGGACCACAACCTTGCAGCAGGCACAAAGCGAGTACCAGTGCGCTCCACCCATTAATTCCCATTAGTCTTGTCCCTTCCTTTCTCTGTTCGTGTCCGCTCTTTGGTTCGTTGCATTTCGACTATTGAAACGGGGCGGACTAATGTTCGCTCGCGCAGGGCGACAGAGCTCGTGAGTTCCGCCAGTGTCACTTCACCAAGTTGGTCGGAGAGCGAATTCGCGCAACGCGCGGTAGCTTCGTGAATCGGGCATCGCACCGTCGATCCGCAATTGCCAAATCCCATTACGCACCGTCTATTATGGTGGCCGACATCAACCAGAGTTACGATTTCCCAAAGCGTAATTCGCTCCGGCGGCCGGGCAAGCGAGTAACCACCGCCAGGGCCACGGTGAGCAAACAGCAATCCGCCTTCGACAAGCATATGCAGCACTTTCCTGGTAGACGGTTCTGGTACTCCGGCCTCTTTACAAAGTGTTCCAGCCTGGAAGCGACCGACCGAATGAATCGCAGCGACATACGCCAATGCGCGAAAAGCGTATACGCATTTTTTCGAGTACGGCTGAAGCACGCTTACATCTCCCCTTTTGATTAGGCGGTCGCAGTCCAAATCGGTTCACGAAACGGACTTGGTCAGCCGGTTACGCAACAGGCATATTGTCTTATGGCGATGATATGAGCGTGAGTCACAATGGTGGCGCGGAGACCTCCGATACGGCCTGCTTCAAAGCGTCCATCGCCGGGTTCCGGATAAACTCGATCAAGTCCGCTAATCCTTGAATATCAAAGGCCGCTTCCAGACCCTCGGGCATTAGCGACCCGCTCCCTGGTGCGATGGTTTCGATGTCCGAACGCTGTACCGTTTGTTCCATTCCGCCAGCCGCGCGAAGCGTAACGCTCGACGCATCTTCCTTGGCCAGCAATCCGGCATAGTCTTCAAAATTCTTTGTCGCGATTGTATAGCTGATAAATTCAGGCAAGACCTCGGCGCTCGGATCGAGAATCGATCGCATGAGTTCCTCCTTAGCCTTTCCGCTCGCGATCGACAACTCTGGACCAACAGTGTTTCCGATGCCATGCATCTGATGGCAGGGAAAGCAATTAATGGAAAATACTTTCGCCCCGCGGGCGGCATCGGCGGGAAGATGAATCGCTTGCGAATACTGCGCGTAGAGATCCGCTTTCGCAGCCGATGAGAATTCGGGGTACAACGCCAGTGCTCTGTCGTGAATCGCAGGATCTGTGGAGTCTAACAACGTCTTGCGGACTTTCAACGCGATTTCATGTTTAAGAACGGTACCTTGATCGATTGCGTCCAAGAGAGTTGCGGTCTGAGCGGGGGCCGACGCGAACTGTTCAACAAGTTGCCCACGCACGTCCTTTGATAAACCGGACCAACGCGCCAACAAGGCCACATTTGTATCGGCTCCACCGCCTTGCCCTAGTGTGGAAACGACTGCGTTAACGATTTCGGGCCGTTCATCGGGCTTTAGCAACGCAAGAAGCGTCTCCATACCACTGCCGTCCGGCCGTTCTACGAGCAACCTGACGGCTGCTTGGCGAAGCGGTAAGCCAGCTCGATTGTGGTGCGCTAGTGCGTCGGCTGTTTCAAACGCGCGGCCTAGCGCTAGCGTTGCAGCGGCGTCTAGCGTGGCAGGAGGACTCGAGAGCACCTGCCGGAGTGAGGTGCCGCTACGTTGAAGGCCGCGACTAAGTCCCGAAAGGAAAATGACATCTGGGCCACCCGTGACTGGACGTTGCGCCGCCAAGAGGGCGAGGAAAGCTCCTACCTCATCCTGTTTACCGGAGGCGCCGACTTTTTCCGCAAGTCCGCTTACGAACTCGGCCCTCCGAGCAACCCACCAGTCAAGGTCTGAGCTGCGCGCAGCGAATACCGACTCGAGTAGTGGCCACGCGTCCGGACCCGCGCTCTCCATTATGGCCATTGTGAGCCATTGGTCGCTTTCTGCTTGTATAGCGAGTGTTTTGCAGGTGGCCACCCGCGATTCCGCAGGCATTGATACTGCCGCAATCGCGACGGCGCGGCGTACCCGCAAATCGGAATCCTGCGTGAGCGACTGGACGATATTGACAAGTTCTGGCAGCGTTGAGAACTTGGATTGGGCGACTACCACCGCCACTGATCTGACGCCGGGGTCTTTATCCGCTAGAGCCGTCTCGATGGCTTGCTTAGACGCATTGCCCAAGGCTCCCATGGTAAACAAAGCAGCTGCCTTGGACTCCGCCAAGTCGGATTCTGCCGCCATTGCCTCGAGCGTGGGTAAAGCCTCCACGGCTTTTCGTTCAACAAGAAGACGTTGGGCCTGACGACGAACCCAGCCATTTGTGCTACGTAGCGAATTTGCCAATTCCTCGCTTGAAGCGCCAGACAGGGTTGGCGGTTTATGAGAAGACCTATTCCACGCTTTTGGCCGGACACGCCAGATCCGTCCCATCGTATCGCCTGATCGCCATGCAATAGACTCGCGTTCGTTCTCGGGCGCGAGAGAGGAGTGCTCAACGTACTGGCGACAAAAATCGACGATGTAGAGTGCGCCATCTGGGCCCGTCGCGACGTTTACGGGGCGGAACCTCTCGTCGCTCGATGCAAGAAACTCGAACCCGGATTCGCCTCTTTTTGCGGCGAGCACGGAGCCGCGCTGGGTAAGCACCCTGCGGTGAACAAGATTTCCGAGCGGTTCACAAACGAACGCGTTGTTCTTATATTTGGGCGTGACATCCCCCACATAACACGAAAGGCCGCGCGCAGCCAAAAAGTACCCATCCGCGCTTGGGCCGAATCTTTTTTGTGGAATGCTGATAGGCCAGATACGGCCGAATTCGAACCATTCGAGAATCGACACATCTTCCACCAGCCCTGGCGTAGGTTGCCCCAGAACGGTTTGGCGGAACGGTGACGTTGGAAGTGAGAGCAATCGATCGCCAAACTCCGTATCGCAGGCGCCAGATTGGCTGAAACCCGGAACCGCCTCGATGACACCTATATCGGGTCGCAGGCGAAAGTCGCGGTGTGTTAGAGATACCGGGGTAGCGCTACCCAACGCGGAAACCGTACCATCGGATCCACCATTGGAACCGTATATCCAAAGGTCGCTGCCCCAATAGAGGCTGTTGACCTGATCGTGGGGCAGTCCTTGCCCAAATCCGGTGAAGAGTGTCCGCCGCTCGTCCGCTACACCGTCGCCGTTTCCGTCCTTGAGAAAAATCAAGTCCGGGGCCGCAGCCACAATTATTCCGCCATTCCACGGGACAGCGGATGATGGAAAGGAAAGCCCGTCCGCAAACACGGTCGACGTTTCGTAGTAGCCATCGCTGTCCGAATCGACGAGAAGCCGTATCGTGCCGCCGCCTGCACCGCTTGGATAATCGCGCATCTCGACGGCAAACATGCGGCCGTCTTCGTCCCATGTAACGCACACGGGATCGACCACATCCGGCTCGGCTGCGGCCACTTCGATGTGCAGGTTCGGGTCTGCAAGCCGAAACGACTGAAGCGCGTACTCGACCGAATGAGCGGACGCGGCGTCTTGCGCGGCCACGATGGCGCTGCCTACGCCCAGCGTAAGCGACAAAACAAGCAGAGTCGATCGCATTTCGTTGCACCCCCTTGTCGACAACAACCTTTTGGGCTTGACTATGCCCGTGGGTTCATGCTATCAACAATGGAGAAAAATGTCCACTATTAGATTGCGCGGGCGCAATTGACGGGACTGGGCAGCGTAAGCGGCCAGATTCCACTTGCATGGAAACCGGCCGAAAGGAGGAGGCAGTATGCGAATGATGTGGAGCCGGACCGGCGTAGTGTGCGCCGCGGCGCTGGTCGCTTTCGGCACGCAGGCATGGGCGGGCAGCGTCACCGGAACGGTGAAATTCGAGGGACAACCGCCCGCGTTAAAACCGCTTGACACCAGCGCTGACCCCGTGTGCCACTCGAAGCACAAGGACAAACCGCTACCCAACGAGGTGCTGGTCCTCGGTCCTGGCCAAACAATGGCGAACATCCTGGTGCGCGTGACCAAGGGTGCGCCCGCCAAGGAACATCCGGCCCCGGCCGAGCCGGTCGTTTTGACCCAGGAGGGTTGCCGGTATGCGCCGCACGTCTTCGCTATAAGGGTTGGCCAGCCCTTGATGGTCCTCAATCCCGACGGAATCCTCCATAACGTCCACAGTTTGCCAAAGACAAACACGGCGCTGAATAGGGCAATGCCCGCGAACATGACCGAAATGGAAACGAAGTTCGACAAAATCGAAGAACCGTTTGCGTTCAAATGCGATATCCATCCGTGGATGCAGGCGTGGTGTTTTGTTACAGACAATCCCTACTACTCGATCACCAAAGAGGACGGTGTATTCTCCATTGACGGTCTTGACGCGGGTGAATACGAGATATCCGCCTGGCATGAACGGCTCGGCGTGAAGACCGCGACTGTAGCCGTGAAGGACGGCGAACCGGCCAAAGTCGATTTCTCCTTCTCCAAGAAATGACCTCTCACACCACCCATCAGAGGGCAGGGACATTCGTGACACGTGCTGGATCGAATGCCCCTGCCCTCTCTCCCGGCGTGGTGAGTTGTTTACAGAGAGACAAACATGGCGATTGCTTCCATCGATAGCATTTCGATTCCCCACCCGGGACACGGTCTTGCTGTTTCGCGCCTTGCCTCGCGCGTAGTGTGCGCACTGACGCTGGTCCTCATCTTTATGGGTGCGCTGGTCAAGAGCCACGAGGCCGGTCTCTCCGTGCCTGATTGGCCCACGACGTATGGTTACAACATGTTTGCGTTCCCGCCGTCCGAATGGCGCGCAAACGTTTTTTACGAACACACCCATCGGCTCGTCGCATCCGTCGTTGGAATTGCTACGCTCTTCCTCTCCTGCTGGGTTGCCTTCAACGATTCGCGTAATTCGATACGATGGTCCGCGGCCGCGGCTCTCGCTATTGTCGTCGCGCAAGGTGTGCTGGGTGGGCTCACCGTTCTGTTCCTGCTTCCCGCGTACCTGTCCGTCGCCCACGGGGTCTTGGCGCAGACGTTTCTCCTGCTGGCGGTGTTTCTCGCGCGCGCGTTCCCGGCATCGTGCGCACATCGACTCCAATCGGACTTCGAACCCGCCGGATTACACACGGCTCGATGGGCTTTCGGTTTGACCGCCGTCGTGTGGATTCAACTCGTGATCGGCGCTATCGTGCGCCACACAGAATCCGGTCTGGCGATACCCGACTTTCCCACCATGGGCGGTCAATGGCTTCCTTTGTTTAACGAGGCGATGCTGTCGCGGATCAATGAGTGGCGCCTTGAACAAACGTTCACGGCGAATACCTTCCTGCCCGATGCGACTGTCGCGCAGGTTGCCGTTCACGCCACGCATCGCCTGTGGGCGATCGTCGTTGTCGCGGTGTACCTGGTGTACCTGCGCGACGCGTGGGTCCGCCGATCTGCCCATCCACGCGCTGCCGTAGCCGCGGCCGCCGTTGGACTTCTGGTCATCGCCCAAATCACGTTGGGCGTGCTGACGATCCTTACCGCGCGGGGGCCGCTCGTTACATCGTTGCACGTTGCCGTCGGCGCTGCGTTGCTGGCGGCAAGCTGGTTCTGCGCGCTGGATACGGCGCCCAAGCTTGCGACTCGTCGTCCGATATCGTCGGTAGAGCCGGCTGTGGTGACGGCACGTTAACAACAGTGCATTGGTGGTCGCGCGCAAACCGGCGGACGGTTACTCGGCGCCAGATGGAGCTTGCTTTGTGCGTCGCGAGATGCTTGAAGCGCTGGCGCGCTTGGAAATTCACCGGCATATGCTCGTCCTCGCGGAGATTATACTCCTGTATCCACGCGCCATCGAACCGGAGCGTCGGAGTTTCAAATGAATAACGCATCCGGCGAAACGGCCAAACCATTGGTATTCGCGTGCGCAGGCTGCTCGGATGTTGGCCGCCTCGCGTACGACGTGGCGCGGGAGCTCGATCGAAGAGGGATCGCCGAAATGTCCTGCCTCGCGGGTATTGCCGCGGGCAAGCCCGCCTTCCTGCGTAAACTCAGAGGGAGACATCTTTGGCTTGTCGACGGTTGTCCCATCGAGTGCGCCCTCGCAACGTTCGCAAACGCGGGCCATGCGATCGCGCGCCACATTCGACTGGCGGATTACGGGTTCAAGAAGAACGTCCCAATTCAGGGCTGGGTTAACATTGACGAGTTGATCGGGCTGGTGCTCGACGCGGCTGGACGCGCCATCACGTAGTGGACTTCTCCGGCCCCCACTATTGACCAGGCGCGCATCACAGTCCACGACTACGGGACACAATTGAACTTCGAGGCCGAACATTAGGTGCGGCGCCGGCTGCGCAGTCTCGCAAATTGGGCTATCTGTATATCGAACTTCACATCAGATACACAAATTCGTAGTTATGTATTAATAATCGCAACTTGACGGTCCAAAATAGGCCACCGTTGTCGTGATCGGACTTACAAACTAAGGCCGACAGACGCTAATCATTCAAAAACGGTGACGGTCACGGGCCCGAGCAGGCCGGAGGGCCGAAGGGCCGTATCCGACTTCCACGTCTTGGTTGTAACAAATGTTTGATGGGTTCCAGCGTTTGCACGTTCGTCGCCCACAAGTCTGTTCAACCACGAATTCACGACATCCACTTCCAGCGTGTTCACACCGGACACAATGGCGTCGCCAATATCCGCAGCGTATGGATACTTCCAAAGAATACCGGCGGTCTTGCCATTGACCCGGACTTGGGCGATCGCTTCGACTGCGCCAAGGTCCAAACGCGCACGTGACACAGGACCGGGCAACGTGAAGGTCGTCCGATAAGTCGCCGTTCCGGAAAAGAACTTGATCTCGGGTTCCGGACGCTCGGTCCAAGAGACCAGGCTCTCGAATGTTGTCTCGCCCGAAGGAAACGTGATGGACCACGGACCGGGTATTTCGAGTGTGGATTCTGAAGTGAGGTCGGGAGTTTCCGCAAGCGCTTTGTGCCTCCGAAACACGACAAACACCGACCCAAATGGATCAAACGGTATTTCGACTTCGGATCGCCCTTCCCTGACATCGGCGCGAACAGATTCTATTCTTCCCGTGTCCGGCCACCACAACTCCGAGGAATGATCGGACACGCGAAACGATATGGCTTCCAACCGTTGCGTGCCAGTTTGATTCGAGAGAAAGTAAATGTCCGTATCGCCGTCCCGGCGGTGTTTCCACAGAATTCCATCTGGACATAACACGTCGGGTTCGACGCGCAGTTGCCGCAGCGCGTGCTCCACGCTCGCGCCGTCGATCACGCGTTCGCGTTTCCACAGAGCGTCGGCGATTTTCCGCACTGCGGCGTCGCATGCCGGAAAGTCCTGCAAGCTCGGCGAACGCTGCGGCTTTGGTCCGAGAATCGTGCCGCCACGCGCGACCAGCCGCTGCACTTTGTTCAGCACGGCGGGCCGCATCGCTTCGGAGTCCGGCAGGACCAGCAGGCGATATCGCTGGCCGTCGGGCAAGATGTACTGGCCGTTGCGTACGCGCAGTCTCGTCTCGATCACTTCGGCGTTAATGAAGTCGAAGTCGTAGCCCTTCGGAAGCGATGGTTCGATGGGGCCTGTCATCTTCGGGGCATCCTCGCCGATGAAGTACGCCACATCGGCGACGTGGTTTCCCGTTTGCAGCATTACGCTGCACCGGCGTAGATAATCCGTCCACGGCTTCATGTATTCGAACCACGTGTTGTGCCTGTTGAATTCGGTCCCGAACCACGCATTGATGCCCGGCTTTCTGTCGTCCCATGGCTGATGAATGTATACGTGTAGCACGAACTGGTTGCTGCCTTCGCAGAGGGCCCAGTCACCTCGTGCCTTGAAGTCCCGCGGTGTGTTTACAAATGAGGGACCTCCGGTAAACGCCTCGGCCCAGACAAGCTTCTTGCCGTAAGTGTGCGCCGCCGAGGCCGCTGCTCTCAGTTCGATGCTGCCGAGATTTCCGGTTACCCAAAACTCGCCGCCAATCTCGTCGCTCGCTCCACCGTACCGCAGGAATTCCGAGGGAAAGCCCCAATGGCCATAATTTTCGAGCCATAACGTGAGTCCGCGCTCGCGGCAAAGATCGCGCAATCCGCCTACGTAATCCAGCGCAACCTTGTCCGCCACGCCACGCCGCAGGTCCCAAAGAAATCGCTCGGATTGGTCCGCCGAACCTACGATGCGCCCTGTCAATACCGGCAACCACGGAATCGGGTCGTATCCGAAGCGTTTGCGAAAATCATCGGCAAATCCATCGGTCCAGTTTTGCGAACCCATCTCATAGCTATCGGCGACGACATGTGTCCACGCGGTTCGCTCCGCGGACGGCAACCGTTGGAGGAGGTCGCCAACGAACGCGTCGAAGTGTGAAGCGAGGGCCGTTCGATTCATCTTGTCCACTTCTAGCCCGGTCGCTTCGGGAGGCGCTGGACTGTTCTGTGTGCCCGTGGGGACCATTACCGCGCGCTGCACGATCCACTCGCCATCCGGGATGTCCCAACGGAGAGTTCCGTCTGCGTCCATTAGAGCGCTGAGGTCGCGGACTTCATTCGTGGAAACAGTAAGGTCTGCCGAGTCGGGCTCAGCCGCGGCGGGCCACTGGTAGAAGTCAAACGGAGGAAGCGGGTCCTGAAACATTTTTGCAAGGGACTTCTCCGGGTACCGCTCGACACGTGCCGCGGACGAGAGCAGCACCTGACCAAGTTCGCATTCTTGGGAGAGGTCCAGCCGGAAGTGCCGCGCGGTAGTCGCCGGGAACGTTACGACGATCGGGGCGAGTGGAACTGGCCCGACGTTGACGGCAATGTTGTGACGATCAATTTCGAACTTCGTCACGCTCCGGTAGTCCGTATCGCCGTCAAATGCTTTCAACTCTGCTGCGACCTTCACCGGTTTTACGGGCCGTACTTCCAAGCTTCTCGCCGTAAACGCGTCTCGCGAGTCGAACAAGATCGACGTCGACGTGCGCGCCGTTTCATCCGAGCATTCTCCGTCGCCCCTCGGCGCCGGAAATGCCACCACGGCGATATCTTGAAACGGCCCCGAAGGCGCGGGAAGTTTGTCCTCGAACCGCTGCGGTCCACGTACGCGAATTTCCGGTAGCGACACGTGCCGCATAGACTGCTCTGGCCTGACCCACGGGCCGCCAGACTGGCTCCAGCCCGGCGAATTGAAGACGCCGATTCCGATGCCGATACGTCCCGCTTCGCGAATGGCGTGATCGATGTAACCCCACCACTCTTCGGACAACGCTTTACACGGAGCGTCCCGTGACACTCCACTTTGGCCGCTTATGACGCCAATGTAAGCCCCTCCAATACCGGCCCGCCGCATCGCTTCAAGGTCTTTAGTTATACCCTCGCGCGATACGAGGCCATCCATCCAGTACCAATAGCAACGCGGTTTGGTGTCTTCGGGGGGATCGGTAAAGCGTTTCTCCAACGCATCAGACCATGCTGCTGCCGCCAGCGCGTACACTACGAGAAACGAAAACCCTAGTCGTGTCATATCACACCTTCGTGGAAATGCGCATCGGACTACGCTCCGTCCGCATGCTGTTGCCCCCAATATACTCCATTATCGCACACGTTATGGCTGCCTCTGCCCTCGGTACGGAACAGGAGAAGGCGCAATCGTCGCACGCGACGCTGGCCGGAAAGAAATGACTTGACTTTCTTATGTCACATGCGCGATAAAAATGGATAAAAGAATCCACTACTGACTCGAACGCGCCGGGGGGCACGTTGTCTGTCGTGGAAACATCGGGGGTGTCGAGGGGGGCTTTATATGGGACCAGTCCATGGGCTTCGAATCTCGCTGGTGGTGGTAATGCTCTCGACGGGTGGGGCGCTGGGTCTGGCGTGGGCGGAAGAACAAAGCGCCCCGGTTCCGCCCGGGCCGACGCCGGCGCTAATCGAGCAGGGGAAACAGCTCTATCTGCGCGAGTGCGCGGACTGTCATGGCGCCGAGGGAAAGGGTGACGGAAGCGCGGCGTATCTCCTTTATCCCAAGCCGCGAAATTTTGTGTCGAGCGAGTACCGCATTGCTTCGACCTGGGAGCGCCGCCCGACGGACACCGACCTGTTCCACACGATAACGCGTGGCATGCCGGGTTCCTCGATGCCGCCGTGGGACCGGCTGAGCGACGAACAACGCTGGTCTCTCGTCTACTTCATAAAGACCTTGGCCGAGAGGCCGTGGCCCGAGGTCTCTGCCGAAACGGCGCAGCCGGCGGCCGCAACCGAGCGCGCGGGCGTCATTTCCGTGCCGCCCGAGCCTGCCTACGACAAGGCCGCAAAGGAAATTGCCGCCAAACTGTACAAAGAAGGTTGCGCTCCCTGTCACGGCGAAACGGGACGCGGCGACGGGCAGCAGAAGCAGATCGACCAGGAAGGGTTCCCAACGCGTCCACGGGACCTGACCAAAGGAATCTACAAGGGTGCGCCGGCCAATGAAGACGTCTACCGCCGAATCGTTGCGGGTATCCCTGGAACGCCCATGCCCATGAGCGACTGGTCGTACGGCGACCAAGCGTGGCACCTCACGCATTACGTGCTGGAAATGTCGTCGGTCGAGCAGCGCGAGAGCGTCGTGCCGCGGCGCCAGACCATAAGCGCGGTGCGGCGAAAACAGATCCCGTATCACCCGGATTCCGCGGAATGGCGCGGCGCGCGAACGGCCGAAGTCGTTACCATGCCCCTCTGGTGGCGTGACGACTACCCGCGCGTCGTTACTGTGCGCGCGCTGCACGACGGCAAGGACATCGTTATCCAACTCACGTGGCCGGATGCCACGCACGACCACACCGCGATACGCCCGCAGGATTTCCGAGACGCCGCGGCCGTCCAACTCTCCGCCGCGAAGTCGCCGCCGTTCATCGGCATGGGAGAGCCGGGCAGTCCCGTCAACATCTGGATGTGGAAGTCCGAACGTCAAGCCGATCTCGAGATGGCATTCCAGGACATCGAGGCGGTCTACCCAAACATCGGCACGGACTCATACCCCAATCTGATGCATTCGCCGCTGGAGCAACCTACCCGCCACGCATTGACGCTCGAGTCCGATCCGACATTCGTCACCGGGTGGGGCGCAGGCAATATCGTTGCCGACCCGACGTACCGGCAGTCGGCGGAAAGTCTGGAAGCGAACGGGTTCGGATCGTTGCGCGTGCGCCCTCTGGTGGACCAAAACGTCGGTGCCGAAGGTGTCTTCGAAACCGCCGCCTACTCGGTCACCTTCAAGAGGCCGCTTTCCCCAAAGGGAAGCGACAAATTGGCGCTCAAACCCGGCGCAACGTATTCGATTGCATTCGCCGTGTGGGACGGCGCTGCCGGGGACCGCGATGGAAAGAAGTGCGTGACGATCTGGCATGAACTGAAACTGGAACCGTAGCGGCGGCTGGCGCGAGGGGCACTACCATGAACGAACGTGAACATCCAGGCGGCATAGCGCGGCGCGACTTCCTGCGCGTGCTCGGCGTGGGTCTGGGAGCCGGCATTGCCGGTCTCCCCATTCAACTCCTGCACGCCGCCGATCCAGCGGCAAATCCCCTTTCCGGCGCGGTCTCGCGCGACTGGGAAAAAATCTATCGCAATCAGTATCGCTACGACAGCATGTTCGACTGGGTGTGTTCGCCAAACGACACCCACGCCTGCCGCGTCCGCGCGTACGTGCGAAACGGAATCGTCACGCGGTTGGGCGCGACCTACGACTACCAGGACTACGCGGACCTCTATGGAAACAAGGCGACCGCGAACTGGAACCCGCGTCAGTGTGCGAAAGGCTACACCTTCCACCGCGTGATCTACGGACCATACCGGCTACGCTACCCGATTGTGCGCAAGGGGTGGAAGGCCTGGGCCGATGACGGGTTTCCCCCACTGACACCCGAACTGCGCACCCAATACAAGTTCGACAGCCGCGGCACCGACACATTCGTGCGCGCATCGTGGGAGGACGCGTTTCGATATGTGGCGCGAGGACTCCACTCCGTCGCCCGGCATTACAGCGGCGAAGAAGGAAAGCAGCGCCTGCTCGCGCAGGGTTACCAGCCCGAAATGGTCGAAGAAACCAAGGGGGCCGGCACACGCTGCATTAAGACTCGCGGCGGCATGGGCCTGCTGGGCGTGATCGGCAAGTACGGCATGTACCGGCTGAACAACTCGCTGGCCCTGTTGGATGCGCACGTGCGCGGCGTCGGGCCCGAGCAGGCGCTCGCAGGCCGCAACTGGTCCAATTACACGTGGCATGGCGATCAGGCCCCCGGCCAACCTTGGGTGCACGGCCTTCAAGCGTCCGACTGCGACTTCAACGACCTGCGCTACTCGAAGCTGATCGTCATGGACGGTAAGAACCTCGTCGAAAACAAACTGACCGATTCCCATTGGTTCATCGAGTGCATGGAGCGCGGCGCGAAAATCGTCGTCATCGCGCCGGAGTATGGGCCGCCATCGACCAAGGCGGACTACTGGATTCCGATTCGGCCCGCCACGGATGCAGCGCTCTGGCTCGGAATCGCGAAACTGATGATGGACAACAAGCAGTACGACGAAGCGTTCGTAAAGCAATTCACGGACTTCCCCCTGCTCGTCCGTACCGACAACTTGAAACGGCTCCGGGCGCAGGACGTATTTGCGGACTACAAGCCAGGCCTGAGCGCCGACGGCGCATCGATGAAGGTGCAAAACCTGACCGCGGAACAGTACGCGAAGTTGAGCGATTTCGTCGTGTGGGACGCAAAGATCAACAAACCCGCCGCGCTGACCCGCGACGAAGTCGGCGCCCGGCTTGTAGAGAAGGGAATCGACCCCGCGCTCGAAATACGCACCACGATCAAGCTGGTGAGCGGCGAAGAAGTAGAGGTGGCTTCCCTGTGGTCGCTGTACCAGGACCATCTCAAGGACTACGACCTTGACACGGTCCATGACATTACCCAAGCGCCCAAAGAGCTAATCCAGCAGTTGACGAATGACATCGCGACGATGAAGCCCGTCGCCATTCATCAGGGCGAAGGCATCAACCACTGGTTCCACGCGACCGAAATGAACCGGGCCGCGTACCTGCCGGTCATGCTTACCGGCAATATCGGCAAACCGGGCGCCGGGTGCCACACCTGGGCGGGCAACTACAAAGCGGCATTGTTCCAGGGATCGCCGCAAACCGGCCCGGGGTTCAAAGGATGGGTCGCCGAGGACCCGTTCCATCTAACGCTCGACGAGAATGTGCCCGGCAAAGACGTGCATGCGCACGCGTATACCAAAGACGAAGAACCCGCCTACTGGAACCACGGCGACAAGGCGCTCATCGTCGAGACGCCAAAGTACGGCCGCAAAAACTTCACCGGCAAGACCCACATGCCCACGCCGTCCAAGGCGATTGTCTTTACCAACGTTAATCTGATCAACAACGCCAAGTGGGTTTACGAAATGATCAAAAACGTAAACCCACTCGTAGACATGATCGTGTCCATCGACATTCAGATTACATCGTCGATCGAGTACGCCGACATCGCGCTTCCCGCGAATTCGTGGCTCGAATTCGAAGACCTCGAAATCACCGCCTCGTGCTCCAATCCCTTCCTGCAAATATGGAAAGGCGGGATTTCACCGGTCTTCGACAGCAAGGACGACCCCGCGATCCTCGCCGGCATCGCCGCAGCGCTTGCCGATGAAACCGGGGACCAGCGCTTCCGCGACATGTTCAAGTTCGAACACGAGGGAAAACGCGGCGTCTACATTCAACGGCTACTCGACACAAGTACAACGACTGCCGGGTACAAGCTTGAAGACATCATGGCCGGCAAATACGGACCCTCGGGCGGCTGCCTGATGAACTTCCGGACGTACCCGCGCATCCCGTTCTACGAACAGATTCACGACTCGCTGCCATTCTTTACCGATACGGGACGTCTCCACGCATATGCCGACACACCGGAGGCAATCGAGTACGGCGAGAATTTCATTGTCCACCGCGAAGGTCCCGAATCGACACCGTACCTGCCGAACGTAATCGTCAGTTCGAACCCTCTGATTCGGCCCGACGATTACGGCGTCCCGCAGTCCGCCGAGCATTGGGACGAACGGACGATTCGAAACGTGAGAATGCCGTGGGCCCAGGTAAAGACAACCAAGAATTTCCTGTGGGAAAAGGGCTACCAGTTCTTCTGCATGACGCCAAAAACCCGCCATCGCGTTCACAGCAGTTGGTCGAACATCGACTGGCACATGGTCTACGACTCGAACTTCGGCGATCCATACCGGCTCGACAAACGCGCGCCAACGGTGGGCGAGCACCAGCTCCACATGAATCCGCAGGCAGCGCGCGATCTCGGCATCAACGACGGTGACTACGTCTATGTAGACGCGAATCCCGCGGACCGCCCGTATATCGGCGCGAAACCCGACGATCCGTTTTACAGAGTCTCGCGTTGCATGTTGCGCGTCAAGTACAACCACGCGTATCCCTACGACATCGTGATGATGAAGCACGGACCGTTCATCGCAACCGAACGGAGCGTGAAAGCGCACGAAACGCGCCCGGACGGGCGCGCGCTCGCCGAGAACACCGGCTATCAGGCCAATATGCGGTACGGATCGCAACAGTCCATCACGCGCAACTGGCACATGCCGATGCACCAGACCGATTCGCTGTTCCACAAGGCGAAAGCCACGATCGGGTTCCTGTTCGGCGGTGAGGCCGACAACCACGCCGTAAACACCGTTCCCAAAGAAACGTTGGTGAAGATCACGAAGGCCGAGGACGGCGGATTAGGCGGGAAGGGCGTGTGGGCGCCCACCTTGTCAGGAATGGCCCCCGACAACGAGGACGACGCCATGAAGCAATACATCGCCGGCGGGTTCCACGGCGAAGCAGCCTTCTGAAGAAGTAACCGGCTATGCCATACAACGATCCCGATCCAGACGATCCAATGACACTGACCGGCGTAACGCTCGAGGCGCCGATCGAGGCGGCGGTCGAAGCGGCGTACGTCTACGCAGAGGAACTGGCCCGATCCGGACTGGACCGCGCCCGCATCATGTTGACGTTTCGCACGCCGGAGTACCGCGGCCCGTACGGCGTCTACCTGGCCTTGGGACACAATCGAATTCAAGACATCGTGAACGAAAATTGCGCGGTCTTTGAGACCTGCCGGGCCGCACGGGTGGGGAGTGACGACCATGCCTAATGTTTTCAACTGGCAACTGGGGCGCGAAATGGAATACCCCTACGACGCGGCCTTTCCCGAACGCCAGTTCGCATTCGTCTTCAATATTAACCGCTGCATCGGCTGCCAAACCTGCACGATGGCCTGCAAATCGACATGGACGTTTAGCAAGGGCCAAGAGGCCATGTGGTGGGCCAATGTTGAAACAAAACCCTACGGCGGCTACCCGCAACATTGGGACGTCAAAATCCTCAAGCTGCTAAACGACTCCAATCCCGACGGGCAAAACTGGTCGCCAGGAGACGGCACCGATCCCAAGAAGCCGTACGGCTCATTCGAAGGCAAGACCATCTATGACGCGGCGAAGACCATGCTTAAGCCAGACAGCGCGCGCGTGCTCGGTTATCTTCCAACGGACGAAGAGTGGATATACCCAAATATTTACGAGGACAATCCATCGGGCAAGTCAGGCGCAAAAGGACAGTACGACACCACCGGCACCACGTTGCCGGAGCACGCAACTTGGTTCTTTTATCTGGCGCGCATCTGCAACCATTGCTCGTACCCTGCATGCCTCGCGGCATGCCCGCGCAAGGCGATCTACAAACGCCCCGAGGACGGTATTGTGCTCGTAAATCAACAAGAGTGCCGAGGTTACCGCAAGTGCGTGGAAGCCTGTCCGTACAAGAAAACGATGTACCGTGGAAATACGCGGATTTCTGAGAAATGCATCGGCTGCTATCCACGTGTCGAAGGGTCTGACCCGGAAAGCGGCGGACTCCCCATGGAAACGCGCTGCATGGCCGCATGTATCGGACAAGTCCGTATGCAAGGAACGGTGAAATTGAACGAAGACGGCACGTGGGCCGAGGACCGATACAATCCGCTCTATTACATGATCCACGTCGCCAAAGTGGCCTTGCCGCTCTACCCGCAGTTCGGTACAGAGCCGAACGGATACTACATTCCGCCTCGCTGGGTGCCGCGCACTTACCTTCGGCAAATGTTTGGTCCAGGCGTAGACGCTGCCGTCGAGAAGTATATGTATCCCGATCGGGAACTGCTCGCGGTTTTGCAACTGTTCCGTCGATCGAACCGCATCATCTACCGATACGAACTCAAGGAGGGGCCAAAAGTTTACGAAGGCACCCTCAGAGGCAAGCCTTTCGAGATGTATAACGACACCGTCATTGCCTTCGGCGAAGACGGAAAGGAAATCTTCCGTACCGATATCGAAGAACCTGTGTTTGTGCGTCCAGATTCGCATCAGAATTCGATCTAGGCTACCTCATGACTACCGCCGAGAGAGACCTTGTGACCGTTTCACTTTCGCGTAGCGCTATCTACGGCGTAATAGCGGCTGCGTTTCGGCATCCAGAGAATCCACAGTTCCGCTCGCTGGAAGATTTATTCGAGCTCGATGCCTTTTGCGATGCAGCCCGCGCCGCAGTTGATGATCGTGCCGAACAGTTGGTCAATCTCGCGCGTGCCTTACATGATACGACGCAGACGATGAATCAACAGGCGCGCATAACGGAATTCATCCGGCTGTTCGGTCACACGTCGCGCGGTGTGGTTCCGCCTTATGAAACTGAGTACGGGTCCGGCGGGCCATTCTCCCAACCGCAAGAAATGAGCGACATTTCCGGGTTCTTCAACGCGTTTGGACTGGTGCTAGACGCGGCCCAACACGAACGTTTCGATCATATTTGCTGCGAACTCGAGTTTATGTGCTTTCTGTGTGCAAAGCAGTCACATGCGCTCGACGCAGGCCATGACACTGATGTCGCCGAGATCGTTCGCACACAACGCATCTTTCTTCGCGATCATCTCGCGCGATTCGCCCATACGTTCTTCATGCGCGTTACAAAAGAGTCATCGGGCACATGGCACGGCGCCGCGGCCGGGCTCGCTTTGGAATATATCGAAGCTGAGTGCCTTAGACTCTGCGTGGCCATCGATCGCACCTACTTACCTCTGCGTCCAGTCGATTCCTTTGATGTGCCAATGGCGTGCGGCTCATGCGCACAAGAATGCCCGACGGAACGCTTCGAAGAGTGACCAGTAATGCAGGGTACCCTCACACCGGAAATCGAATCCGCAATCGCGGCACAAGAACGTTGTGGCAGTTCGTACGTTCAATGCGATCCGCAACTCATTGAATTGACCGTACACGCGGCCGTTCGCGGCGCTGCACTGGAACACGAATACCAAGACGCCCGCGAAGCTTGCTACGAATCGCCGGACAGCGAAGCGCGCGAGCGTGCATTCGTAGCATTGAACCAAGAGTGGTTCGCGCGCCTTTGCCTTGCCGCCCCAGTCTTGAAAGTCATTGAAGAGTGTCCCGACGTTTCCGCGCGTACCGCGCGGTGCATCCTGGCGCCCGCCTATCGCGCGCGTGACGAATGCGCAGAACTGTACGGACATACACCATTGCCCTGTGCTGGCAAGCCAACAATGGTGATTCGGCTGCGCCCAGAGTCGTTTGCCCGACCTGATGAGATGACTGGATTGCTGCGTCACGAGCTCATGCACATTAGCGACATACTGGATCCCGCATTCGGCTACGATCCATCGCCCCAGCAGTTCCTGCACGATGACGGCGTACCCACGGTTCTACGCGATCGCTACCGCGTATTGTGGGACACCTACATAGACGGTAGATTGGTCCAAGAAGGGCGCGGCGCGGGAATTCCCTACGAACGACGACGAACCGAGTTTTGCCTGGTTTTCAAAATGCTCGATCCGCTCAACATCGCAGCATTCGACAAGGTTTTCGGCGCGGTGGAACTGACCCATCGACAAATATTGGAGCTTTCGCGCAGTCCAAGAGCAATTCTCGAAATCGACGCCGAGCGATGAAAACTGAGTCTGGGCAAATTCAATTCTTGCGCGTTCCACGGTGTAGTTGCTCTATCGCACGCCAGACGGACCCGCGCGCAGATATTCTGATCGGGCCGAAAGGTAGTGTGTGTTCAGTGGCTTGTTTGTGTGCTCAGATTTTGATCCTCTGTTTCATATCGATCGCACACATGAACTGTGACGTTCAGCCCCAAGTCGCTTCCAAACAAATTTCCGACAGTCCAGCCGGTAGTGCTGAGATGGTGGATTCAAGTCTACAGGCGGGATCGGATCCGAATCCGACCCATCTTAAAGACAATGGAACTCACCTTAACGACAATTCATCGTTTATCGATGAGTGGCCATCCGACGTGCCGGTGTACCCGGGACTCAGCGTGGTTTACTTGGCAAATATGAAAGATACAATCTCAATTCAGGCTACTGCGGACGATGCGCACGGCAAGGTCGCCGCGTTCTACCAGACAAAGGCGGCTGAGACCGGTTGGAAGCAGGAAACGACAATTACAGAGAAGCAAATGGTACTGCTGAACGTTGTAAAGACCAAGCGGAAGCTTTCCATGGTCATCACTGAGCGGGAAGGCGGAGCTACCATCGCGCTCACTCTAATACACAGCTGATTTGCCCTGAGTGTAATCTTAACCCAAGCGCGGACGGCAATCCACACGCGAGAATCGATGCACGTGTTAGTACCAATCATCGGTAGCACCAAACGTCGATTCTAATGCCAATAATCGGAGTCGCGCGACCACTTGGCTTCTTGGCAGGATGTTGTCCGAATCTTCTGAATGGTAATGATCGAGCGCCCGACGCTGGTATGCCGTATACTCGTGTCTTAACCAGCACATTTCTTTTTACGAATGTTAAGGCAGAGCGTCAGTCGTCCCCAAAGAGCCAGGCACTGGTGTGAAGGAGGAAATTGGCCGATGCGATTCCAGATTCTTGCGAGGAAGGGAGTAGTGATTGTGGCGAGTCTCGTCCCGGCAGGACATTTTCTCGTTGCAGTTGCCGAGGAAAAGAGTATTGCTGGCCTGCTTCAGCGGCCTGACCTCTTCCAGCCTTTGACCGAACCTCCGTGTTCTTACTGCTCCAATCAAGATCGTAAGAATCTAATTGACCGAGACGATCGCGTAATTGCCTGGATCAGGGGCGCACATAACGGTGGCGCGGTTCCGATCCGCCACTTCTTGTCCGCGCCGCGCGTAATCAATGATACCTACGGACTCTTTTTTTACGATCCCGACGGCGGTTATGTCGCGGCTTACAAGAAAGACTACGGTTACAAATTCTACGGCTGGCTCAACGGCGTCATGATTGTCGAGGGTCGCGACGGGACGTTATGGTCGGCGCTTCGAGGAGAGGCTATCAAGGGGCCATTGAAGGGAAGCCGTCTGGAGCGCATCCCAAGTTTCGTCACGGACTGGGGATACTGGAACATGCTGCATCCGGAGTCGACCACGTACGATCTTTTTGACGGAAAGAAATACCCGCAGGCAGCGCTGCCAACGGACATCAGCGCGGACGCGCGCGAGACAATCGGTAAGGCCGATCCGCGTCTCGACACAATGGCAAATGTACTTGGCGTTGAAATTGGAGGCGTCGTAAAGGCTTTTCCGCTTAACGACAAGATCGAGCGCGCTTGCTATATGGATGAGGTCGGGGGAGAGAAGATTTGCGTTTTCTGGTACGCCCCGACCCACACAGCGGTCGCGTTTAGCGTGGGCCTTGAGGACAAGAATCTGACGTTCTATGCCGATGATATTTCTCCGGAGACTGCACCAATCAAGGACAACGAGACGGGAACCCGCTGGTCGCTCGCTGGTCGTGGCATCGATGGTGCGCTTCGTGGCTCTGAGTTGCGTTGGATAAACTCAATTCAATGCCGCTGGTACGCGTGGGCTGCCGAGTATCCGAATTGCGAGGTGTTCGGTCAGGCTACCTCCGGACACCCATGAACATGGCAGAACGCGCACGAGACTGCCATGAGGCCCGTGCTCAAGCAATTCTCCACTAATTGCAAAAGGTGTTGAGCATCTGACTGAGAGCATGCTAATGAAACTGCGTGAAAGCGGAATGCCGGAGGAGACGTACTGGGAATCGCTCTTCGATGTGCGAACGATCCTGGACTGGCTCGGATTCGACGCTACGCTTAAGGACGTGGTTGAACTTGGCTGCGGTTATGGAACCTTCACGCTTCCGATAGCACAGCGCATTGCCGGTACCATAACGACCACAGATATTGATCCGGACATGGTGGACAGGACCGTTCGCCGGGTCAGCGATGCAGGGCTGTCAAACGTCATCTGCCGCGTGGCAGATGTGCTGGAGGATGGCTTTGGTGTCGCTCCGGAATCACAGGACGCATGTCTGCTTTTTAACATTCTCCACTGCGAAGATCCCGTCGGGCTCTTGACGGAGGGGGCGAAGACTGTACGGCCGGGAAGTGCCGTATTCGTTATTCACTGGCGCCATGATCCGACAACGCCTCGCGGACCCAGCATGGCAATTCGCCCCAAACCGGAAAGCATTACAGCTTGGGCTAAAGAAACCCAATTGTTGCAAAGGTTCGGTGAAGTCCTTGATTTGCCCCCTTGGCACTACGGGATTCGCTTTATCCGGCATTGAGCTGTCCGTGGCGGTCAAAAAGTGCAGCGGGAGGCGGCTGAGATGTGCAGCGCCCGCTGACCCCGAGCACTTGGCTTCTGAACAGGTGGTCGCCAGCACAGCAACAATATGTGAACCCGCTTTTTTCTTTACCAGATCAGTTTTCCGTGTGCTCGTTCGGCAATGAACACGTGGTGGCACCGGCTGCAACGTCGTTGGATGACAATGTCCCGACTGCGCCAACTAAGGTGTGCGGTGACCGGCCTGCTTCGTAGCCCTCTGCATTTCGGACAATCATTTCGACTAATTGTGGACGTTATCCGAAATTCTGCATCCTCATATCGTCGTCTTGGCATCGGATTCACCTTACACGGGGAGCTGCGTATTCCGGAGCAAAGCGCGGGGTCATTCCGGGGGAAAGCGCGCAGTGATTCCGGTCCAATCCGCGCAGCGATTCCGGGGGCGCGCGCGGGTCCGTTGCGGAGTAATCCGCGCACTCATTCCGGACCCGCGCAGGGCAGCAGGGCATAGACGACGCGGGACAGTTTCCAACCTTAATCGTATCGTGGGCCTTTTTGGTCATGACGACCAAAAGCCAAGGAGGCCGCGATGCCAAGGGAGAGATTGTCCATGCGCAAAATTCAGGAAGTGCTGCGACTGAAGTGGGAAGGCGGCTTGAGCAATCGGGCGATTGCGGAGAGCTGCGGGATCGGCGAGACCACGGTGCGGGAGTATCTTCGCCGGGCAGTGCGGGCAGGGTTGTCGTGGCCCCTGCCGGAGGGAATGAACGAGACCGGCCTAGAGCAGATGCTCTTCTCGGCGCCGCTGTCCGAAGGCACGCCGAAGCGCCCCACGCCGAACTGGCAGGAAGTCCATCAGGAACTCAAAGGCAAGGGTGTGACCCTATTCCTGTTGTGGCAGGAGTACAAACAGGCCCACCCCGACGGTTACCAGTACAGCCAATTCTGCGAACACTATCGTCGTTGGTCCGGTACCTTGGAGGTCTGGATGCGCCAGACGCACAAGGCCGGCGAGAAGATGTTCGTGGATTATGCCGGTCGAACGATGCCGGTGGTGCGGCAATCGACCGGTGAAGTGCGGCAAGCCCAAATCTTCGTCGCGGCGCTGGGCGCGAGCAACTATACCTACGTGGAAGCCGCGTGGACCCAAAGCCTGCCCGACTGGATCATGGCCCACACGCGCGCCTTCGCGTATTACCAAGGGTGTCCGGCTTTGGTGGTCTGCGACAACTTGCGAAGCGCCGTCTCGAAGGCGTGTCTGTACGAACCGGACCTGAACCCGACCTACCACGCGATGGCGCGGCATTATGGCGTCGCCGTGATGCCGGCGCGCTCGGGAAAGCCCCGCGACAAAGCTAAGGTCGAGAATGGTGTCCTGAATGTGGAGCGGCAGATTCTGGCGCCACTGCGCCGCCGCACATTTTTCTCTCTTCAGGAACTGAACGAGGCCCTGTGGGAGTTGCTCGAGCAGTACAACGAGCGTCCCTTCCAGAAACTCGAAGGCTCGCGCCGCTCGCTGTTCGAGTCGCTGGACAAGCCCGCATTAAAACCCTTGCCTCTCGAACCCTACGAGTACGCGGAATGGAAGCATGCCACGGTCAACATCGACTACCACATCGATGCCGACGGCCATTACTACAGCGTGCCCCATAACCTTGCCCGGCAACGCGTCCATGTCCGCATGACGATAACGACCGTGGAGATATTCCACAACGGCAACCGCATTGCCAGCCACCTGCGCTCGTACCAGAAAGGCCGCCACACCACCATTGACGGCCATATGCCCGAGCGCCACCAAGCCCACCACGGCTGGACGCCCGAACGCATCTCCAACTGGGCGCACAAATTCGGCGACGCCACCGCCGAGCTCGTCGAGCGCATCATCGAATCTCGCGCACATCCGCAACAGGGCTTCCGTTCATGTCTGGGACTGTTGCGATTGGGCGAGCACTTCGGCGCCGAGCGGTTGGAAGCCGCTTGCGTGCGCGCCCTGGCGATCTAATCTCCGTCCTACCAGAGCGTCAAGTCCATCCTCGAGAAGGGTCTCGATCAACGGCCGCTCATGGCCGAGGAGCGCGATGCGGTCCTCATCGAACATCCCAACATCCGAGGTCCTCAGTACTTCAACTCCAACTAAGCGCCGAGGGAAGTCTCGCGCGGAACCGTCTTTCGCATGCGAGCTTCCCGCACTCAAACCATCAGGAGATTACGTATGCTCAACCATCCCACCGCTGACCGGCTCCGAGAACTGAACCTGCTCGGCATGCTCGCCGCCTGGCAGGAACACCAGGAGATGCGCGACATCGCCAGCTTGAGCTTCGAGGAACGCTTCGGACTCATCCTGGATCGCGAGGCCACAACCCGCGCAAATCGTAGACTCGTTACGCGACTCAAGCGGGCCAAGCTGCGACAGGACGCCACGCTCGAAGACATCGACTATAGCGCGCCGCGCGGCATCGACAAATCGCTGTTACTCTCCCTGGCAAGTTGCCAGTGGATACGCGAACGGCACAACTGCCTCATCACCGGCCCCACCGGGTCGGGCAAAAGTTATCTCGCCTGCGCACTGGCCCAGAAGGCGTGCCGGGAAGGACACAGCGCGCTGTACCTGCGCGTTCCACGGCTCTTCCAGGAACTCACCATCGCCAAAGGCGACGGAAGGTACACCAAGCTCTTGGCTTCCTACGCCAAGACCCAGCTTCTCCTCTTGGACGACTGGGGAACAGCGAGCCTGACGGACGAGCAAAGACGGGACCTCTTCGAGGTCATTGAAGATCGCTACGATCGCCGCTCTACACTCATCACCAGCCAGGTTCCGATCAACAATTGGCACCAAGTCATCGGAGACCCCACGCTCGCCGACGCGATCCTCGACCGTCTCGTTCACAATGCGTACAAGATCAATCTGCAAGGAGAGTCCATGCGGAAGAAAAAGAAAGGCTTGACAGACACCAACCCCAAAAACAAATAATCACCCGTCTCGCGTCGCTACGCTCCGATGCCTGCGCGCCTCCGGATTCCATGCGCGCCTTGGATCGGAACTCCCGCGCGGATTCCTTCGGAATGCCTGCGCGCTTTCACCGGAATATGCATGATGAGTTCTTCGACCACTAAGAACGCAAGTTCTACAGGCACTTGGTTGGGACATATACCCTAAAAGTTATTGAGGCCGAGATACTGCGAAAGGTTCTGATTCACTCCCAGCGATTCAAAGAACCTCATGGTCGCTGAAGCGGGGTTTTACACTCCGCCATCATGAAGTTTCGCAGGGCAATGGATAGCTCCCACCACATTAGTCAAGTCTACCGCAAAAAATAGAACAGACTACTCAAAGATCACTGATGGATGGGCACTCTGTTTCTTTTGCGATCTCCGCAGATTGATCTGTCTCAGATACTTCAACTACGACGCAAGCAACGTCGGTTGGGTTTTGCCCTGTACCATCCAACGTCGCGGTCTCTACCTTGTAACGCGCGAAATAATTGTGGTGTTGGAACCTCGGTACTGCACGTCGCACCCTCAGTAGACCCTTCGTTGGAGGCAGTGTACCGACGAATTCGGTGAACCATCGTGCGAAAAGCGCGTCTGATGTCATTCAATGTTCCTTTCTATCGGTGCGGCAAAGTCAAGTGGCTTGCTCTCAAGCCAGGGCAACTTTTCAACTGAGCATTAGAGGCTGTAAGTGACTATGAATAGATCAGCTCGATAGTCACATCGGAATGCGTATCAAACACTTTTATAAAAGTCGCCTTCAGGGATCTGTTGAAATAATAACAATTTGTCTCTGAGTTGAAAAGCACATGACTCGAACCTTCATCAGTTTGTTCTTCAATGCGCGTCACGCTGGCTACAGGGCCCCAGCCAATTTGAATAGATATCGGATCTAACGGGTCAAGGACCGCGATAAAATAGAAAGGCTCCAACGGTTTGAAACCGTCCTTTAACCTCAGTACGTGAATAAATCGTCCTTTCGCAGACCTCTTATGCGACACCTCGACAATGCGCAACTTGCCATCATTTTCAGCACCCAAAGTTTCGCCATCGTCGAGAAAAGTCTTGCGCGAGCCGCTTCTTCCCGAATAAATGGTGAAAGTCAATGGATTTATGTCTCCCTTCGAATAGCGTTCGCCCACAAATTGCTCAAGTTCACGGGTTGCTAATACGGCCCCCTCGCGAACATAGATCGGCACAAAGTTTGGATATGATTCTTCCGCACGGTTCCACGGCGAGTAATAGCTAAATTGAACTCCTCCTTCAATCGGTGGATCGAGCGGAAATCGGTTATCTTTGAACGCATACCATCGGGTATCGGCCGGAAGGTAAACGGGGCGCTCCATGCGGTCACCTGTCACCCATTGAGGCAGTACAATCGGTGCGATTAGAAGGTCATGTCCCAAGAAGAACTGGTCATCCAACCGGCAGTTGTTGTAATGAAATCCGCGGCCGTTTCCAGACCAATACCACCAATCGTGACACTCAAAGACCGCCGGGTCTTTCGATTCCCAGAACAGAGGCCGGACAATGGGAGCGCCGTTCTCGTGATTTTCGTGCATGGCGTCGTAGAAAATTTGAATTAGGCGGTAGCGCAGTTCAATGACACGCCGGCAAACCGCGGCGACGGGGTCCCCATATCGATACGGCTCTTGCTTGGTCTTATTCCCATAGTGCCCATAATGGTTGCGAAACCATGGAAGGAAGGCGCCTGCACAAGTCCAGCGTACAAGCAATTCTGCTTCGCAGTCGTTTCCTCCGAATCCGCCTATATCGGCGCCGCAAATTGGTTGCGCCGACAAGCCCATGTTAAGCACCTGAGGTATATTGGCGATCACAAACTCCCATTCCGAAACATTGTCGCCGGTCCAGACTGCCGCATAGCGGTGTTCCCCGAAAAAACCTCCGCGCGCAATGATAAAGTTTCGAAGATTGCCGCGTAACCTTTCCAGACCTTCAAACGTTGACTTGACCAAATTGAAACTGAACAGATTGCGCGTCTTCGCAAATGGTAATTTTTGAGATGGCATCGGTACAGGGTTGAAACGACTTTCCTCGTTATCCCAAAGTGAGCAATCCATAGGTATGGATCGATACGTCCCGTCTCCTTCCATGCACGGTGTTGTCATGTCTTGCCAGACCATGTCCAGACCCAAATCCACCCAAAAATGGTACAAGTCCCCCCACCACTTTTGAAATTCTGACTTGCCAAGGTCTGGGTAATTGCCCGTCGCGATGCGATCCCCGCCATAATTTACCGTGCCGACAAACGAACCATTGGCACCCCCACCGCCAACGCGTAAATCCGATACTAAGCTTCCCAGAGCGCTTCCGGTGTCCAGGGGTTCATAAGGACTGGCTTGGCCGTGTTCATCCTTCATGTTGCTAATCAGGGGCGTGACGTTTGTACTGAGTTTATAACCACTCTCGTGAAGTTTGCGGAAAACATCTCTGGCGTCCGCAAACCTTTTTCTACTCACGGAAAAGTTGCGGTATTTGTCCTGAATGTCAATGTCAATATGCAGGCCATCGATTGGAATACGATGCTCCCGATACTCTTTCGCTCTTTCTAGAAGTTGATACTGATCATTGTAATTGGGTCCGTACCCGCCTTGATGAAACCCAAACACCCATCGCGGTTTGAGGCGCGGTTTCCCGGTAATTTTGGTGACTTCATCGAGAATCTCCGCATGCGTTGGTCCGGTGAAGAGATAGTAATCCATTTCGCCGTAGAGCGCGCCGAAGTAGTATGTGTCCCCCCAATCTGGATGCCCGCCGCGCAGGTTTACGAAGGATTGGCAGGTGTTGTCAAAGAGGATTGCAGTTGTGTACGGTGGGCCATGAAACTCGCCATCCGGCGCGGGATTGACGTCCAACCAGAAAGGCGACGATTGATACAACGGCACATTGGGATTGAGTGGCCCGGCGTTTTCCCCCTTCGGCGCCGTCAAACCTCTGTTTCGGTAACCGAAATTGTCGAAATTAAAAAAAGTCATACGTGCCGGTTTCCGGTTGTCGGCGGCCCCACTGAGCCATCCAAAATTCCCATTAGGAACAGAGCCTTCCCGGAAATGCCAGTCGGGCACTCGACGCTTGTCCAATGTCGTACCGGCCTTTTCGCCGAAGCCAAAGTAACGCGAACCCAACGGCGCCTTCTTGAAATTCGCGACGACCTGCTGGTCCGGAATGTAAACCAAATTAAAATTATCCGTATCAGAATGAATTAATTGACCATCTCGGTAGACCATGAGTTTGTAGTGATCCAGGGCGATGCGAAAAACGACCTTGCCGGTATCTATCGTAAGAACTCGCGCATCTTCACTAATCGTCGCGTCTGTCTTTTCAATCCTGTACGTCTTTATGACCGGAGAACGTCTTTCCTCGAATACATGGTCTGGATTGGGATCGAAGCGGACGCGACACGCGGTCGGCGATAATAGAGAGAAGATAAGGCTGTGGCCAGTGGCTGTTCGAAACACTACAGACCGCAAGTCAGTGTGAACCTCCTCTGACCAGCTTATGATCTCACCAACGGGCTGCCAGTAGACTTGCGTCTCGGGATCAAATTTGTCACGAGGTACGTAATTGTAATCAGCCATTGTGTCTCGTTCCTTTTGCAGGGAATGCTATGCCCGGTTTGCATGCCTTGTATTAGGAGGTTTGCGCATGCAATTCGACGGCCAGCCAAATGCAATCCGTGTCGCCGTAATACCGGTGCCAAGGATATTTCCACGATCCGTCGCCAGAGATCGCCGCGAATGTGTGGTGTGTCAGGCCTGGACCCATAATGACATCCTCGTAAAGACTGTGTTCGTCATTCTCGTGGAACTTTTGCATGCGCCCAGTCCCGAAAATCTGTGTATGCACTTCGAGAAACTTGTGGCCCGTGTGAATGACACAATCGGTGTTTCCGGGGCAATACCACAGATTTACCTTCACATCGAATGGGATTGCTAATGATTCGGATGGAGACATCCCCGCGAGGCGGCGTGGATCAATCGTGACGGAACCAACAGGATCCTGCGAGGAAACATACAATGGAATATCGCGTGGAAAAGACGGCTCCCGGTCGCCGAACCATTCCCATTTAGGACCAAGGACAACCCCCCCAATGTTCGTGCTCTCGAGAATCCGAAGAACAATCAAAGAATCGGCGTTTCGGAGAAGCGCATGCTGCAACACGGTCGAAGTCCAAGGCCTGATAATCGATGGAGCGTCCGATTCCACGAAGATGGGCGAAGCTGCCACGTTGACGATGATGCATCGTTCGTGTACAGGAAATTCGCCACACTGATTTATCCATTGAGCATCTATGTGGCGATCAGAAAATGACAGCCGTTTTGATTCACCTTGCGTGGCCACGGTCCATACCCCCTTTTTATGAGATTAAGACGTTTATCAAACCATGCCTTTACTTTTTCCCCTGAAACAATTTGGCGTGCCTCGCGGCGCTGTCCCGAATACAGGGTCAACCCACTTTCAGAACAAATCCCAACGTGGTCGTGCCTCTCTATTCTCCGAGTCTATGTCCTTCAGCCTCGTGGGGCGGAGCAACTCTATGGCGCCCATTCCTAGTTTATCGGTCGCTCTTCGCTTTCTTTTGCGGTGTGCGGTTGAGGTACAACATAACTTCGGTATCGTCCGCTTCGTAATAGGTCAAGACGCGATAGGGAATCGTGACGAAATCCGGCACGCCGTCGTTATCAAAGTCGTCCACAATCACCTGCGCGGTCGATACTGGCGACGCTTGTTGGCGAATGAATTTACTGGCTACCAGATCCTGAACCTTGTAAATTTGCACGCCGCAGTACGGCATTGGCCCTCGAAGCCCAACCAGGCATTCATCCGTACCGTCGCCATCGAGGTCGGCCATAGTAATATCGTGGCCAGGACCCTCTCCGCGGTTGTTAAGCGGCCCAAATACGTCCAAAGACTGACGACTCCATGTAATATTTTCTAGCCCGCCGCTCACGTCTTTCATATATACAGAGAGCAGATTCCCGTGAAACGGCTCGGTGGCGACTATGTATGCGCAAGGATCCGGACCGTACCTTCCGATATCAACGGCGCCACTCCCTTTCCAATTATTCGCCGTTACATTGATCTGGCCTAGTTCACCCGTGCCGAGGTTTGACAGCGCCCACTTTTCACCATTGAATCGGAGCCACGAGATTCCCTCTTCACTAGCGGTCAACACCGAGTCCAGGGCCACCCCTTTCACGGTCTCCATGGGTAGGACGGCGATTTCATGAATAACGCGAAGCGAATTGTCCGCCTCTTCTGATGGCCATTCGGTTACGGTTGCCGGATCGTCCGGCTTGCTGAAAACCAAAATGGATATCGGATCGTGAATTTTACCGTCTGGGCCGCCGACAACGGGCACTGCCATCAACTGCAGTGTGTCTGTTTGGGTGAAGTTTCCAAATGCCAAACGGTGCGTGGCCATTAATTTTCCAATTTGGAAACGTTCCCATGGTTGACACGGTTCGACAAACCCCGGGTTTCGGAGCCAGGCAATCGTGCCGTTATCGGGGGTACATCCAAATATGCATGTCCCGTAATCGTAGCAAATGGCCAAGTCAACTCTGCCATCCTGGTCAACATCAGCGGCGTCTAGAGCGACGGGAACGTCAAACATACCGATTAGATGTTTGCGCCAACTAGGATTCTCAAACCATGCGACTTCCGCGAACGATTTACCTGGTTCGCCAAGTCCAGAAGTGACTAGGTCTACCTTGCCATCGCCATTAAAGTCCGATGATAAGGCGAAGTACGAATCCGATTTCTTGTCTGTCACTTTTACCGCGTCGAAAGCTGCGATGAGACCGGAGGAAACGACATATTCTGGAAGACCGGCCGAATTCGATTCGGGTTCGCACGCAGCAAAATTGATCGATCCATTCATGGTTATCCCATGTACCGGGCAGTAGAAGTCGATCTTGTGTTTATCCGACGGAATTCTAACGAGTTTAGCGCGCAAAAAAATCGTCCCTCTTGAATCTGATTCCGAATTCTCCTGCGTTTGACCTTCCTCCACATCAAATGGGACATCGGACCCTAGAATCTCGAAGCACTCCCGGTCGTTATTCCAATTCGGAAAGCGGACCGCGTGCAACCCCGGGTCTCGGTCAGCGATATTTCTCCAAATAAATTCGTCTCCCACTTCAACTCCATCGACGGTCTTGGGAGTGAATAGTTGATTGGGTCCATCGGTTACCGCTTCAAAAACGTGCAGCTTCGCCTGTCCGGGTGGCGTCGGTGGGATTGGAGAGGGTGTAGGCGCAGGCGGCGCGGGAGTCGGCGGCATTGGGGAAGGGGGAGCCGGCTGCTCATTCGATTTGAGAACAATGCTCGACATCATACTAGGATGAACTTGACATTCATACTCAAGCGTTACACTTCCACCCGGTACGCCTCCAGCAGTTTGAAATAAGGCTAAATCAAATAGCACGGTTGAAGATTGCTTTGGCCCGGATTTGGTCAAAATTCGCGTATCGAATATGCGCGTGTCATCTGGTAGTTTTCGTAAACTCCGCGCGGAATGCTGCATGTCCGATTTGTTTACCCACTTAACCGACTGGCCAACGATCACCTCCACCGGCTCCTGGGCGGTCTTACCTTCTTGTACGAACTTCGCGTTAGCCCCAGGGCCAATTATGTTGATGGTAATAATGTCTTGCCCACTGGCCACAAAAACTCCGCATGGCACTAGCGTCAAAAAGACTACGGTGATTTGCATGAGAGATATTGATTTCACGAAACTCTCCCTCTCCTATGTATGTCTGTTAGCGTTGCCATTCGCCTAACCGGTCAAGACTGGGCTTCGTATTTGGCACTAATTGGAATCAAGCACCTGTGTGAGACAATCGATATCGGTGAAAGGTTCGTCGGCTACGGATTGCCAGCGAATCTTCCCTTCGGCGTCAATGAAATAGATACCATGTAGGGCCTCTTTATCGAAGCATTGTTGCGCGCGAAAGACCGTCAAACTCTTATCGGATGCCAGCACAAAGCCAGATGCAAATCGCTCGCGCCATTCTTTGTCCATGTCAATACTGATAAGGTCCGGGCAAACCGCGAGGATACGCACGTCTCGCTCCTTGAATTCAGCGAAATCTGCGGCTAGGAGGTTGATTTGCCGGGAGCAGTGAATGCACCAAAACCCTTTGTGAAGCACCAACAACCACTTTCCGCCGAGAAAATTATCGGGCTTGACCGCTTCGCCAGTGGCCATCGTGACAGTCCAGTCTGGCACAGAAACGGGAAGCCTCATAAAACCGCGCGTGACCGTCTGCAACATAGTGGCGTTCTTAGGGTTTCTAATTCGAACGACCTGCATCATGCCCCGGTCTTCGTGATCAAGATTGTGACAATGCAAGACGGTATCACCGTCGAAGTGTTCATAGCGGGTTCTCAACCTGACTCTTTCCCCGTCCCCAACGAAAATAGTGTCGCGCCAGACCCAATTCTCCGCACCGGTGTCAGGGTCGTTGACAAGCACTTGAAACGGATTGACATGAATATGAAAAGGGTGCGCATCGAAGAGAGAACTAACATTCCATTCCTCAACCGTGCTTAACTCAACAACATGGTCCGCCCTGCCTGGATCGAATGGCTGGCATTCGATGTCAGATTGCATCCCAAACCGTCGCAGCCGCAATTCCCGCGGCGGCCCTACAATTTCACTGTCCGTTATTGGCGGAAGACTTGCCGGGACATACTTAGCGAATGACCCTGGTTCTGGTAACGCCATGTCATTCGGTTCTCCTTGGACGGCGATACGTGCCAGTATGATCTTAGGGACCGCCCGTCCCTTGATTGCGCGCGAGACGTTATTCACCTCGCTGGTCAGATAGTATTCACCCGGGGATACGGGGGCCTTAACCAGAACATCAGCCCGGTACCCAGGCTGCAGCTCTACATGCGAACGGGCGGTCATCGTTCCTGTGGCGATGCCGTCTAACGCGATCTCGTGAAATTTAACGGGATCAAAACCCAAGTTGATTGTTTCTTCCAGTCCGGCATGGATAAGGCGCCACCGTTGCACTTCGCCGGGACGCATGGTAAGAGTCGGCGTCACCTCGCCATTAATGATAGTGACGCGGAAAATGTTGTTGCCGGGTTTGTAGATCGATCCGGGCGTAATCTCAATCACACCGTTGGTATCAACATCATCCGGAAGATTTAGCTGTTGAAAGACCATTACCTTTTCTTGGACGCCAGCCAATTCAGGAGCGCCGTCTAATCCGCCTTCCACAATGAGCGCCCCTGACATGCCGCTGGCCATCTGCAACGCAACGGATCCATGTTTGTGCGGGTGATACCAGAAAGTCCCTGCGGGATGGTCTTTTGGGATTTCGAAACGAAAGTCGAAATACTCCCCCGGTCTTATATCCAGAAACACATTGTCGCTCTCGCCCGTGGGAGAAACGTGCAGTCCATGGGTGTGGATGTTGGTAACATTAAAGCCATGAGGTTCAGTTGCGACATTGGGAGCAGACTGTGTTTCGCGCGGAAGGGCGTTCGTCAAACGAAGTTCTAGCGTTTCTCCGGGCTTGACTCGAATCGTCGGCCCAACGAGTTTCCCATTATACGAACGGTGGAGGAGTCTATAAGGGCCTACGGAGTTTACTGCAAACTCCACAACAAGCTCCAACGCCGTGCGCCCTGATTCCGGCTCAATCTCCGGTATTGCCTGGAAGGGTACATCCCGAGATTTCATTAATTCCGCATCGTGTTGATTGATGAAATTCTTTTGAACTTCATCCTCACCGAAGGCTGTTTGAGAGGCAATGAAGTAAAATAGCAAGGCAATTGGGAATAGGAAATCTCGAGATGCAAGGTTGTGAGTTCGCAATTTAAATGAGCACTTCACCGAGACGCGGTATCCCTATGGCTTATTTCGCAGATAGTGCCACCGTGCCACCTTGTAGCCTCAACATTAAACCGCACCAGGTAGTTGAACCTGTGCTTTATACTACTTCCTATATTACATTTCGGCAAGTGCTTTTTTTTAATAAATTAGGGGCTTTGCCCCACTAAGGTCGCAGCGAGGTCTAAATTGTTGGTGCACTGCGTAGGAATCGCGCCTAGTCTGGGTCCTGCCTCTGAGCGACATGGTTTAGCTGCTCCCCGCATTGTCGCCGCCAACGGACCCCAAAAGGCCAACGCCAGGGACTTCCCTTTACCATGAATCTCAAATTTCTTTATAAAAAGCAGTTTCCTACAAATGGGAGAGGGCGGGGTCGTCGGCGGCCCTCTCCGAATCCTCGCCGGAGCGGGTACCCCCACTGCATATTCCGATGCAAACGGATCGGTGATTCCGAGCGAAACCGATCGTCAATTCCGATGGAAACCGATCACCGATTCCGATTGAATCCGATCATCGAT